>NZ_JBSHCR010000012.1:0-84348 GCF_053615895.1 Isoptericola sp. NPDC055881 | reverse complement strand
CCGTGAGCCTGTGGTGGGCGTTCTTCGGGAGGCTCTCGGGCGAGGCTCTCGCGTGCCTGCGGCGGGTCGGTCCCGGCACCGGGTGGCTCTCCGCGCCGGGTCAGCACCTCCCGCCGATGGACCTTCCGGACGGGGTCAGCGCCTCGGCCAGGTCAGAGACTCCGCCGGGTCAGCGCGACCCGAGCGTGTCTCCCAGTCCTGCCGTGACGGCACCGGTGAGCCGCTCCAGCTCGTCCTGGTCCGGCGTCTGCGGCTCGCGGGCGTAACGGCTGGACTCGGCGGCGCCGGCGAGGGTCGTCAGGTCGTCGACCACCTCGGGCGCGAGGTCGCGCCCGGCCCGGGAGGACACCGCGGACGCGATCGCCTCAGGCGCACGCCGGAGCGTCGTCGCGGGCGGGAGGCGCACGCCCTCCGCCGCCAGCGCGGCGAGGACCTGCTGCCAGGCCAGCTCGGGGTCGAGCTCCTGGCCTGCGCGACGGCGGCGCGCCAGCAGGAGGACCAGACCGCCCGCGAGGACCACGATGAGGGAGCCGGCAGTGATCCACACCCACGCGGGGAGCCCGGTGTCGACGATGGGCGTGCTGACCGCGGCGGTCGAGGCGGTCGGCGACGTGTCGTCGCCCGAGGTGCTGTCGGAGGTCGGCCGGCGGTCCCCGAGGTCGGCCGCGGACGGCACCGGGGCAGGCTGGCCCTGCACCCGCGGCACCGTGTACGTCGGCGCGCTGCCGGTCTGCTGGGCCGGGGTGGGCTCGAACCGCACCCAGCCCGTCCCGGGGAAGTAGATCTCGGGCCAGGCGTGCGAGTCCTGGCCGGTGATCTGCCAGGTGGTGTCGCCGGTGCGGTCGCCCGGCAGGTAGCCCACGGCGATGCGTGCGGGAATCCCGAGGGACCGCGCCATGACCACCATCGTCGTCGCGAACTGGATGCAGTAGCCCGTGCGGTTCTGCAGGAAGTCCCACACCGGGTCGCCGGTCCCGCCACGGGGGATCGTCGTCGAGTAGGTGAAGCGGCTGGGGTCGCGGAGCCAGCGCTGCAGGGCGACCGCCTGGTCGTACGCCGTGTCGGCGTCCCCGACGACGTCGCCGGCCGTCTGCGCGACGTCGCCCGCGTGCGCCGTGTCGGGCACCTGCGTGTAGACCGGGTCGATGTCGGCCTCCGGGGCCTCGCGCAGCCGGGCGGGGCTGAGCTCGCGCTCGTGCACGGTGAGCGTGTAGGAGTCCCCGGCCCCCGTGAGCCCGCCGACGACCTCGTCGCGGGTCGCGTCGTAACCCCAGTCCGCCCCGGCGTCGCGGGCGTCCACCTCGCGAGGGTCGACGGTGAGGGGGAGCTTGTCGTCCCGCAGCTCGCCGACGTCGACCGTCACCGTGCGGACGGCGACCTGCCCGGCTGGCGGGTCGTCGGGCCACAGGACGTCGCCCGCCCCGAAGTCGCGCCCCGCGCGCTCCTCGCCGCGCTGCCAGCGGCGCCCGTCGAAGGCGGTGGCCGTGTAGCTGCGCAGGGGGCCCACGTCGGTCTCCGCGCCGGTGTCGTAGGTCAGGACGACGGAGCTCGACCGGTCCGTGAGGCTGCGCAGGATGTCGAGGTCCTCGGCGAGCCGGATCGTGTCGCCGGTGGTGGTGAACGCCCGGTACCAGCCGGCCGGCCCGCCCGGCAGGGCGGCCGACGCGCTCCCGACGAGGCCGGCGACCACGGCGAGGACGGCCGCGGCCGCCGTGGTCGCGACGGCGCGGGACCGTTCGGCACGCCGTACCGGGGCGGGGGAGCGTTCCTGCCGTCGTGTGCGGGCGGCCAGCGGGCCGTCGAGGGTGAGGAGCAGGAGCAGCGCCGTGACCGTCACGACGAACACGCCCCACGGGACCCGTCCGGTGAGCACGAGCGGGGGAGCCCAGAGCGCGAGGAGCGGCAGGCCGACCGCGGCGGGCCGTCGCAGGGCCCCGGCCAGCGCGTCCGCGAGCAGGAGCACGAGGAGGGTGCCGCCCACCGCGAGCAGCCCGATGGGGACGCTCCCTGTGACGGGCGAGACCTCGGACCGGGCGATCTCGCCGGCCTCGCCGAGGCGGGCCACCACCCGTGAGACGTGCTCGGGCGTCACGAAGAACGTCGGGTCGGCGGTCGGGCCGCCGAAGCGCGCGAGGACGAACCAGCCGGCCACCACGCACCCCAGCAGGCTGGGCCACGCGGAGCCCTGCTCGCGCGCGCGCCGCCCCTGGGCGCGGGCGCGACGCTCGAGGACGACCCGGGTCGTGACCGTCGTGGCGCTGACGAGGACGATGCCGACCAGGCCGGCGCGCGTCCAGCCACCGGGCAGGATGATGCTGGTCAGGGAGAGCATCGACGTCGCGACCGCCACGGCGACGAGCACCCCGGAGGCGATGGTGCGGGCGGTCGGCCCGGCATGGGCGGGGATCACGAGACACCCTCCGCGAGAAGTGCCCAGGCACGGTCGGGCGGCGTCCCGGGCGGACAGGTCGCGACCCGCCAGCCGGCGGCGCGCAGGTCTGCCACCGTGGCCGCGGTCGAGGGCGGCCCGCCGGCCTCGCGCGCCCGCGCCTCGGGGTCCGCGACGACGAGCGCCCAGCACGTGCCCTCGACGCCGAGCTCGGCGACCTCCCGGACCGCGCCCTCGGGCAGGGCGCCGAGGACCGCGACGAGGACCTCGTCCTGCGAGCGGCTCGTCCGCAGCGAGCGCACGGTCTGCAGCACGGCCCGCTCGCCGTCGGCGGCCCCGCGGTGCCCGTGCAGGTCGACGGTGGAGTCGAGGACGGTCGCACGACCGGTGCGGGCGCCCGCGGCGAACGGCACGGGTGCGGGCCCGGAGCCGGTGGGGACGAGACGGGCCGGGTGCCCCGCCTCGAGGAACGACACAGCGATCGAGGCGGCGAGCTCCACGGCCCGCTCGCCCTCCCCGTGCGTGCGGACGCCGCGCGACGTGGGCCAGACCCCGGTCCGGGGGTCCACGGGGGGCGGCAGGAGCGAGCGGTCCAGGACCACGGTCACGGGACGCACCCCGGCGCTCTCGTCGGCACGGACCATGAGCCTGCCCTGACGCGCCGACCCGGCCCAGTGCACGCGGCGTGGGTCGTCACCGGGGACGTACTCGCGCAGCACGGAGTCGTCCGTCGACGCGTACCGCGCGCCGGTGGCGGCACGGTCGACCTCGCCCAGGACGCGGGTGCGGGTGGGCAGCTCGACGGTGCGGGGCCAGACGGCGACCTTCGTCGCCACGCCGAGCGGCTGCGTCGTGCGGACGAGTCCGAAGGCGTCGGTCCGCGTGGTCAGCAGGGGTCCCAGCGGCCAACGCCCGCGCCGGGAGGGCGTCAGCGCGTAGGACACCGCGATCCGGTCCGGGTGCGCGGTGACCCTGGCGCGGATGCCGTGCGGTCCGGCCAGCTCGTGCGCCGCCTGCTCGGACAGCCGCAGCCGGGCGAGGCGTTCGTAGGCGGCGCCGGTCCGGGCGCGTGCTCCCACGACGAGGCGGACCGCGGCCGTCTGGTCGCGCACCACCGGGTTCGGCGTGAGCTCGCGGGTCACCAGCAGCGCACCGCGGCCGGCGTCGAGGCGCTGCGTCCCCATGAGCGCCCAGGCGAGCAGGACGGCGAGCACGGCGGCCGTGCCCAGCCCGACGACGTCCGGCAGGTCGAGGAGCACCCCGAGGGCCGCGAGCACGACTCCTACCACCAGCAGGGCAGTGCCGCGCCGGGTGGGCCGGACCCGCGCGAGGCGTCGAAGCGCGGGGTGCGCGTCGCCCCGACGGCGTCCGGGCGATGCCGTGCCGCCCGTGTCGCGCGCGGCACCGGGTACGGACCGGTCGGCGGCGGCGTCGGTCATGGTCGGCCTCTACCGGCCGCGCGCGGGACGGGCGAACGAGCCGGCAGGCGGCAGCGCGGACACGCGGGTGCCCGGGACGTCCGTGCGCCGGACGATCTCGTCGACCATGTGCTCGGGCGTCACGCCCGCCAGCCGGGTCTCGGTGCTGAGGATGAGGCGGTGGGCGAGCACCGGGACGGCGAGGGTCTGGACGTCGTCCGGGAGCACGTGCTCGCGGCCGGACATCGCCGCCACCGCCTTGGCGGCGCGCAGGAGCTGGAGCGACGCGCGCGGGGACGCGCCGAGGCGCAGCCCGTCGTGGTGGCGGGTCGCTCCGACGAGGTCGAGGACGTACTGCTTGACCGTGGTCGCCGCGTAGACGGAACGGACGACCTCGGCGTACCGCACCATGTCCTCGCCCGTGGTGACGGGGGACAGGTGGGCCAGCGGGTCGGAGGCCTCCTGACGGTCGAGCATGAGCAGCTCGGCCTCGGTGTCCGGGTACCCGACGGTCAGGCGGGCCATGAACCGGTCGCGCTGCGCCTCGGGCAGCGGGTAGGTGCCCTCCATCTCCACCGGGTTCTGGGTGGCCACGACGAGGAACGGCCGCGGGAGCGCGTGGGTGGTCCCGTCGATCGTCGTCTGCCCCTCCTCCATGCACTCGAGGAGCGCCGACTGCGTCTTCGGCGACGCCCGGTTGATCTCGTCGCCGATGACGACGTTGTTGAACACCGGCCCCGGCCGGAACTCGAAGTCGTGGGTGGCGGTCCGGAAGATGTTGACGCCGGTGAGGTCGCTCGGCAGCAGGTCGGGCGTGAACTGGATGCGGCCCACGCGGCAGTCGATGCTCCGGGCCAGCGCCTTGGCGAGCGTCGTCTTGCCGACCCCGGGGACGTCCTCGATGAGGAGGTGGCCCCCGGCCAGGAGGACCGCGACCGTGATCTCGGCGAGCCCGGACCGGCCCGAGACGACCGAGTCGACCGCTGCGCGCACCCGGGCGGTGGCGGCGACGAGCTCGTCGAGGTCGCGGGCGAGGTCGGCCGGGGAGGCCTGGCCGGCCGCGCCCGGACGGGAGGCGTGGGCCTCGGTGACCTCCGTCTCCGTGCGGGCGTCGGTGACCGTGGGGGAGACGGGTTCTGGGTGCACGGGTGACCTCCGGTTCACGTGCTCGTGACGTTCTCGCAGCCTAGTGGAATCGCGGCCCACCGTGACGCGGATCACCCCCTCCACCTTCCTCCACGGGGGCGGGGCCGGGCGGGGGAGGCGGGCGGACCGGCGGTGCAGGGGCGTCCACCCGGCGGCACTGGGCCGTCGGAGGGCGGCGGCGCGGCGCTCGCACCCCCACCACCCCTCCACCGTGCCGCGTCGTGCTGACCTGCGGCGACGCCGGGACGTGGCGCGTCATGGGGAGAGGTCCCCGTCTTTTACCGCGCCCGGTGGAGGAAAGTGGAGTAGCGTGGAGGAAGCGGGAGCGCGAGGGGAGGTGCGAGCCGTGGCTGGTCTGGAGGACACGTTTCCGGGTGCCGGTCTGCTGCTCGGTACCTACACCCCCAAGCTCGACGAGAAGGGCCGCCTGATCCTCCCTGCGAAGTTCCGGGCCCGACTCGCTCCCGGTCTCGTCATGACGAGGGGGCAGGAGCGTTGCCTCTTCCTCCTCCCCATGGACGAGTTCGGCCGCATGTACGAGCAGGTGCGGCAGGCTCCCGTGACCAGCCGGCAGGCGCGCGACTACCTCCGCGTGTTCCTGTCGGGCGCGAGCGACGAGCTGCCGGACAAGCAGGGGCGGGTCGTCATCCCGGCCGCCCTGCGCGTGTACGCCGGGCTCGACCGGGACGTCGCCGTGATCGGCGCCGGCACCCGCGTGGAGATCTGGGACCGGTCCACCTGGGAGACCTACCTGGCCGAGCAGGAGTCCTCGTACTCCGAGACGTCCGAGCAGGTCTTCCCGGACCTGCAGTTCTGAGGACAGCTCTTCGCACGACGACAACCGCACAGCAGCACCGGCGCCCGGCAGGGCGCCACACCGGGGCCCCGCACGACGAGGCCTCCTCCCGCGAGGGTCTGGCGCACTTCCCCGGCGCCAGAACGACGCGGAGGGAGACCTGGCCGGGCGGGGCCCGAGCACCACGACGACGAGCACGGCACGAGCACGACACCGAGAGGAGGACCACGATGACGACACCGGACGACCACGCACGACCGGCGGGGGACCGCCACCAGCCGGTCCTGCTGCAGCGGTGCGTGGACCTTCTCGCGCCGGCGCTCACGCAGCCGGGCAGCGTGCTGGTCGACTGCACGCTGGGCATGGGCGGCCACGCCGAGGCGGTGCTCGAGCAGGTCCCGACAGCCCGTGTCGTCGGTATCGACCGGGACACGCAGGCGCTGCGGCTCGCGGGCGAGCGCCTCGCGCGGTTCGGCGAGCGGTTCACGCCGGTGCACGCGGTCTACGACGAGATCGGCGACGTCGTCGCGGACCTCGGCCTGGACGGTGTGCAGGGCGTCCTCATGGACCTCGGGGTCTCCTCGCTCCAGCTGGACGAGGCCGGCCGGGGGTTCGCCTACGCGCAGGACGCCCCGCTCGACATGCGGATGGACCAGACGCGCGGCATCACGGCGGCGGACGTCCTCAACACCTACGACGAGCGTGCGCTCGCCCGGCTGCTGCGCGAGTACGGCGAGGAACGCTTCGCGCCCCGCATCGCCCGGGCGCTCGTGCGGCGCCGCGAGGAGCGCCCGTGGGAGCGCACCGGTGAGCTCGCCGACCTGGTGCGCGCGTCCATCCCGGCGGCCGCGCGGCGCACGGGCGGCAACCCGTCCAAGCGGACGTTCCAGGCCCTGCGGATCGAGGTGAACGGCGAGCTCGAGGTGCTCGAGCGCGCCGTGCCGGCCGCGATCGAGGTGCTGGCGACGGACGGGCGCATCGTCGTCGAGTCCTACCAGTCGCTGGAGGACCGCATCGTCAAGCGCGCCCTGGCCCGGGGGACGACGTCCAGCGCGCCCCCCGGCCTGCCGGTCGAGCCCGAGACGCACAAGCCCTACCTGGAGGCCCTGACCCGGGGCGCCGAGGAGGCGGACGAGGCGGAGCTCGAGCGCAACCCCCGCGCCGCGTCCGTGCGGCTGCGGGCCGCCCGCCGCGTCCGCCCCACACCTGACCACCTGCGCACGACGTCACCGACCACGAAGCGTCCGTCCACGACGCGCCCGTCCAAGGAGGACCGCCGATGAGCGCCCTGCGTGCCCCCGTCGCCCCCGGGACCCGTCCCGGCACGGCTCCCCGTCGTGCGCCGCTGACCTCGCTGCCCGGAGGTGCTGCCGACCGGGGGCGCCGGCTCGACGCGGTCCGGGCGCCGCTCCAGGCGACCTCGGGGGTGCCGTTCCTCGTGCTGTGCGCCCTGATCCTGGCCGGGGCGCTGCTGGCGGTGCTGCTCCTCAACACGTCGATGGCCCGCGGGTCGTACGAGGCTGCCCGGCTGCAGGCCGAGGTCGGCCGCGTGGCCCAGGACGTCCAGGGCAAGCAGGAGGACCTCCGGGCGGCCGAGGCGTCGCTCGCGGACCGTGCCACGAAGCTCGGCATGGTCCCGGCCGAGGACCCGACGATGATCAGCATCGAGAAGCGCGCCACCGTCGGCATCGGCGAGGGCGACGCGAAGGCAGGCACCGCGGGGACCCGATGAGCGAGCGCAGGACGCCCCCGGCGGCGCGCGGATCGGCGCCCGGGCGTGCGACACGCCCGGGCGCGGGCCGCACGGGACGGTCGCCCGCCCCGCAGACTCGGGGGGTGAGCACCTCCCGTCCGTCGTCCGGCACGACGTCGCGCACGCCGTCGTCGGCGCCGCGCAGCACGGGCCGGACCACCTCCGCGGGGCGGACGAGCCGTCCGACGACGACCGTGCGCGGCGCGGGAGGGCCGGCAGGGACGCGGACCCCCGCACGGGGCTCGGGCGCGCCGCCGCGGCCGCGCGCCGGCGCCGCGGCCCGCAGGTTACCCGGCGACCCCGGCCGGCGGCAGCGGTGGATCATCGTCGTGGCCGCCCTCGTCCTGACGGTGTTCGTCGGGCGCCTCGTGCAGGTGCAGATCTTCCAGGGTCCCGCGCTGGCGGCGTTGGCCCAGAAGGAGCGGACCACGCAGTCGGTGGAGATCGCGCACCGCGGCGACATCGTCGACGCGAACGGCCGCGTGCTGGCGACGTCCGTCGACCGCTACACGATCTCGGCGGACACCCTCGCCATCCAGAGCTTCCGCGGCGGCCAGCGGGTGGACACCGCCACCGGGAAGGCGGTGCAGGACGGCGCGCTCGGCATCGCGCAGCTCCTCGCCCCGATCCTCGACGAGCAGCCCGCGGAGCTCGCGGCTCGGCTCAACGGCGACGACCGGTACGTGATCCTCAAGCGCAACGCGGTGCCCGAGATCCAGCGGGCGATCGCCAAGCTGCAGCTCCAGGCGTACATCAGCACCGAGCTCACGTCCCGGCGCACCTACCCGGCGGGGGTGGTCGCCGGCACGCTGGTCGGCTACGTCGACGGCGACCAGGTGGGCCAGGGCGGCCTCGAGCGTGCCTACGACGACGTCCTGGCGGGCACCGACGGCAAGGTGACGTACGAGCGCGGCCGCGACGGCGTCATGATCCCGAACTCCCAGCAGGACGCCACGCCCGCCGTGCCGGGCAGCGACGTCGTGCTCACGATCGACAGCGACGTGCAGTGGAAGGCCGAGGACCTCATCGACCAGGCCGTGTCGTCCTCGGGCGCCGCCTACGGGATCGCCGTGGTGCAGCGGGTGGGCGACGGCACCGTCCTGGCCGTGGCGGACTCCGGCGACGTGGACCCCAACGACCGGTCGACCTCCGAGGTCGCCAACGGCTCGCGGGCGGTCAAGGACGTGTTCGAGCCCGGGTCCACCGGCAAGGTCATCACGATGGCCTCCGCGCTCGAGGGGGGCTACTGGAAGCCGGACAGCCAGTTCACGGTGCCCTACCGGTACACGGCCCCCAACGGTGAGACGTTCAAGGACTCGCACGAGCACCCCGTGCAGCACCTCACGCTCGCGGGGGTCCTGGCGCACTCCTCCAACACGGGCACGGTCCAGATCGGCGAGAAGATCCCGCAGCAGGTCCGGTACGACTACCTGCGCAAGTTCGGCTTCGGGCAGCCGACCGGGCTGGGGCTGCCGGGCGAGTCGGCCGGCATCCTGCCGGACCGCGACAGCTTCGCGCACGACGCGCGGACGCCGTACACGATCCTGTTCGGCCAGGGCGTGGCCGTGAACGCGATGCAGGCCACGCAGGTGTTCTCGACGGTGGCGAACGGCGGCGTCCGGGTCGAGCCGAGCATCTTTGCCGGCACGAGGGCCGCGGACGGCACGTTCACCCCGGCGGCGGCGCCGCAGAAGACGCGCGTCGTCTCCGAGAAGACCGCGAGCTCCCTGATGCGCATGATGGAGTCGGTCACGGGGGAGGAGGGCACCGCCGCCAACGCGCGGGTCCCGGGCTACCGCGTGGCGGGCAAGACGGGCACCGCGCAGATGTGGCTGCCGGGCGGCGGCACCACCTACATGGCCTCGTTCATCGGTGTCGCACCGGCGGAGGACCCGCAGTACACGGTGTCGGTGTTCCTGCGCAGCCCGCAGTCGTCGATCTACGGCGGCGTGGTCGCGGCGCCGGTGTTCAGCGACCTCATGGGGTACACCCTGCAGAAGATGGACGTGCCTCCGAGCACGCGGCCGTCCGACCCGTACGACCTCACCTGGTGAGCCCGGCGACCGAGGGCGGCGCGACGTCCGTGACGGTCGTCATGCCCGGCACGTCCCGTGCCGGGCGGGCAGCCCGCAGACGGTAGGTTCTTCTCCGTGACATCCCCGCTTCCCCGTATCCGGCCCGCGGGCACGACGCCCCGGCGGGTGCGGGACCTCGCCCTGACCTTCGGGCTCGAGGTGACGACGCCGGCGGGCCCGCAGGACGGGCCCCGGCCGCAGGTCCCCGCCGACGTCGTCGTCACCTCGGTCGCGTCCGACAACCGCGTCGTCGCCGACGGCGACCTCTTCGTCGCCCTCCCGGGCGCGCACGCGCACGGTGCGCGGTTCGCCGCCGACGCCGTCTCGCGCGGCGCGCGCGCGGTGCTCACCGACGCCGCCGGCGCGGCCGCCCTGGCGGCCGGGCCCGAGGCCCTCGACCCCGCCGTGCCCGTCCTGGTCACCGGCGACCCGCGGGCCGTCCTCGGCCCGGTCGCGGCGTGGGTCTACGGAGAGCCCGCCGAGCGCCTCATGACCTTCGGGGTCACCGGCACGAACGGCAAGACCACCACCACGTACCAGGTCGACCACCTGCTGCGCGCCCTGGGCTGGCGGTCCGGGCTGATCGGGACGGTGGAGATGCGGGCGGGCGACCGCGTGCTGCCGAGCCGCCTGACCACGCCCGAGGCCGCCGACCTGCAGGCGCTGCTCGCGGCGATGTGCGAGGACGAGGTGCGGACGCTGGCGATGGAGGTCTCCTCGCACTCGCTGTCCATGCACCGCGTCGACGGCGTCGAGTTCGGCGTCGCCGGGTTCACCAACCTCAGCCAGGACCACCTGGACTTCCACGGCGACCTGCAGTCCTACTTCGACGCGAAGGCGTCGCTGTTCACCCCTGAGCACGCGCGCCGTGGCGTCGTCGTGGTCGACGACGTCTGGGGCGAGCGCATGGCCGCGGCCGCACGGGTGCCGGTCGCGACGCTGCGCACGCGCCCTGCGCGCCCGGGGGAGGCGGCGGCCGACTGGACCGTGACCGACGTCGCGCCGCACGGCACCGGCTCGGCCTTCACGCTCGGCCACGCCGACGGGCGCACCCTGCGCACGTCCACCTCGCTGCCCGGCGCCTTCAACGTGGCGAACGCCGCGCTCGCCGTCGCGATGGTGCTCGAGGGCGGTGCGCACGTCGAGGACGTCGCCGAGGCGCTCGCCGCCGCGGACGGGCTCTCGGCCGTGGTGCCCGGCCGCATGGAGGTCGTCGGGGCGGGCGGCGGTGGCCATCCGCGCGTCGTCGTGGACTTCGCGCACAACACCGAGGCCCTCGAGCTCGCGCTGGCCGCCCTGCGTCCCACGACGGCCGGCCGGCTCGTCGTCGTCTTCGGCGCGACCGGCGACCGGGACAAGGGCAAGCGGCCCGCCATGGGCGCGGCCGCGGCCGAGGGCGCGGACGTCGTCGTCGTGACCGACGACGACCCGCACGGCGAGGACCCCGCCGCCGTCCGCGCCGTCGTGCTCGACGGGGCCAGGGCGGCCGCCGGGCCCGCGCGCGCCGCCGGTCGCGACGTCGTCGTGATCGAGGTCGCGCCGCGCGCCGCCGCGATCGAGGCGGCCGTGCTCGACGCGGGGGCGGACGACACCGTCCTCGTGGCGGGGCGCGGCCACGAGACCATCCAGGAGGTCGCGGGCGTCGACCTCGAGCTCGACGACCGGGACGAGGCCCGCCGCGCCCTGCAGCGGCGGCACGAGAGGACGACCGCATGATCGCGCTGACCGCCGCCGACGTCGCCGAGGCGACCGGGGGACGGCTGCACGCCGCCGCCGACGTGGCCGTGACCGGGCCCGTCGAGGTGGACTCCCGCCGGGTCCGTGCCGGGAGCCTGTTCGTCGCGCTGCCGGGCGAGCGGGTCGACGGGCACGACTTCGCGCAGGCTGCCGTCGACGCGGGCGCCACCCTGGTGCTGGCCGCGCGCGAGCTCGAGGGACTGCCGACCGTCGTGGTCGACGACGTCCAGGCCGCGCTGGGCGAGCTCGCTCGCGCCGTCCTGGCGCGCGTGCGTGCCACGGGCGACGTGCGGGTCGTGGCGGTCACCGGCTCGGTGGGCAAGACGACCACGAAGGACCTGCTCGGCCAGCTCCTCGCCGACCTGCTCCCGGACGACGTCGCGCCCGCCGACGGCCTGGTGGTTCCCGCCGGCTCGTACAACAACGAGGTGGGCCTGCCGCTGACCGTGCTGCGGGTCACCGAGGCCACCCGCTTCCTCGTGCTGGAGATGGGCGCGGACGGCCCCGGCAACATCGCGTACCTCACGCGGATCGCGCCGCCCGACGTCGGCATCGTGCTCGCCGTCGGCGTCGCCCACGTGGGCAAGTTCGGCTCGGTCGAGGCGATCGCGCGCACCAAGAGCGAGATGGTCACGGGTGTGCTGCCCGGCGGCACCGTCGTGCTCAACGCCGACGACCAGCGGGTCGCCGCGATGTCGGCGCTCGCGTCGCCGGAGCACACCGTCACCACCTTCGGGACGATCTCGTCGGCGGACGTCCGCGCCACGGACGTGGAGGTCGACGCCTCCGGCCGGGCGCGCTTCGGGCTGGTCGGCCAGGTGGGAGCGGACGCGTCGCCCGTCGAGCTGCGGCTCGTCGGGGCGCACCACGTGAGCAACGCGCTCGCCGCGGCCGCCGCCGTCCTCGCGCTCGGGGGCACCGTCGCCGACGTCGCGGCCGGGCTGTCGCGCGCGACGCCCGTCAGCCCGCACCGGATGGCCGTGACCGAGCGTCCGGACGGGGTGACCGTCGTCGACGACGCCTACAACGCGAACCCGGACTCGATGCGCGCCGCGCTGCGGACCCTGGCCGTGATGGCGGGCCGCACCCGCCGGTCGGTCGCGGTGCTGGGTGAGATGCTCGAGCTGGGCGACGGGGCGCGTGCCGCGCACGACGCGATCGGACGCCTCGTGGTGCGATTGAACGTCAAGCTCCTCGTCGTCGTCGGCGACGGGGCGTACCACATCCACGAAGGCGCCCTGCAGGAGGGTTCCTGGGGAGAGGAGTCGGTCTTCGTGCCTGACCTGGACGCGGCACGCGAGGTCCTCGCCGAGTCGCTCGAGCCGGGCGACGTCGTCCTCGTGAAGTCGTCCCTCGGGTCCGGCCTGTGGCAGCTCGGCGACGAGCTCGCCGCCGGCGGGCCGGCAGCACCCGGCATCGACGACCAGGACGGCCAGGACGGCCAGCAGAGCACGGTGGTCGCCCCGTGATCGCGATCCTGGTCTCGGCCGGCATCTCGCTGGTCGTCGCGCTGTTCGGCACCCCCCTGTTCATCCGGTTCCTCGTGCACCGCAACTACGGCCAGTTCGTCCGGCAGGACGGGCCGACGGCGCACTTCACCAAGCGCGGCACCCCCACGATGGGCGGCGTCGTCATCATCGGCGCGACGCTCGTGGGCGTCGCGGGGTCGATGGCGGTCGCGGGCCGGCCGCCGAGCGCGTCCGCGCTGCTGTGCCTCTACCTGATGACGGGCCTGGGAGTGGTCGGGTTCCTCGACGACTTCACGAAGATCCGCAAGCAGCGCTCGCTCGGGCTCACCGCGAGGGCGAAGATCGTGGGCCAGGGCTTCGTGGGCATCAGCTTCGCGATCCTCGCCCTGCAGTTCCCCAACGCCAACGCGCGCACGCCCGCGTCGACCCGCATCTCGTTCCTGCGGGACACGAACCTCGACCTGGCGTTCGCCGGGGTCACCGTGGGACTGATCCTCTTCGTGATCTGGGCGAACTTCCTCATCACCGCGTGGTCCAACGCGGTGAACCTCACCGACGGTCTCGACGGGCTCGCGACGGGCGTGTCCCTCGTGGTCTTCGGCGCCTACGTGATCGTGTGCATCTGGCAGCTCAACCAGTCCTGCCAGCGCCTCGCTGCCGCCGGTCCGCGCTGCTACGAGGTGCGCGACCCGCAGGACCTCGCGATCATCGCGGCCGCGATCATGGGCGCCTGCTTCGGCTTCCTGTGGTGGAACGCCAGCCCGGCCCGCATCTTCATGGGCGACACCGGCTCGCTCGCCCTGGGCGGCGCCCTGGCGGGGATCTCGATCCTGTCCCGCACCGAGATCCTCGCGGCCATCGTGGGTGGCCTGTTCGTCATCATCGTGATGTCGGACGTCATCCAGATCGGCTTCTTCAAGCTCACCGGCAGACGCGTGTTCAAGATGGCACCGCTGCACCACCACTTCGAGCTGTCGGGGTGGGGCGAGGTCACGATCGTCATCCGCTTCTGGCTCATCGCGGGCCTGTTCGCCGCCCTGGGCATGGGCGTCTTCTACGCCGAGTGGGTGGCCACGTGACCCCTCCGGGTCGGCTGCCGGAGGGCGCGCGCGTCGTCGTGGCGGGGCTCGGGGTCACCGGCCGTGCCGTCGTCGCGGCCCTCGCGGGCCGGGCGGCCTCGGTCGTCACGGTCGACGCGCGGGCCGAGGGCGCCCACGTGCGCGACGCCGACGACGCGGCGACGGCCGCGCGCCTCGTCGCTGACGCGGACCTCGTCGTCGCGTCGCCGGGGTGGGCGCCGAGCACGCCGCTGCTCGCCGCCGCCCGCGCGGCCGGCGTGCCCGTCTGGAGCGAGGTGGAGCTCGGCTGGCGGCTGCGCGTCGACCGGGAGGGGACCGGCCGGGGGCCCGCGCCGTGGCTCGCGGTCACCGGCACCAACGGCAAGACGACGACCGTCGAGATGCTCGCGTCGATCCTGACCGCCGCCGGTCTGCGCACCGCTGCCGTGGGCAACGTCGGCACGCCCGTGGTCCAGGCAGCGCTCGACCCGACGCTCGACGTCCTGGCCGTGGAGCTCTCGAGCTTCCAGCTGCACCACACCCTGTCGACGTCGTTCGAGGCGGCCGCGGTCCTCAACGTGGCGGCCGACCACCTGGACTGGCACGGGTCGCTCGAGGCGTACGCGCGGGACAAGGGGCGCATCTACGCCCGGGCGCAGGTGGCCTGCGTGTACTCCGTCGCCGACCCGCGCACCGAGCAGCTCGTGCGGGACGCGGACGTGGCCGAGGGCGCCCTGGCCGTCGGCTTCACGCTCGGCGCCCCGGGCCCCGGCCAGCTGGGGGTCGTGGAGGACGTGCTCGTCGACCGTGCCTTCCACACCGCACCGGACGCCCGCGACCGGCACCGGACCGCCGCCGAGCTCGGCACGCTCGCGGACCTCGCGCACCTCGCGCCCGGCCCCGCGGGGAGCGCGGTGCCCGCGCACGTCGTCGCGAACGCCCTGGCAGCGGCCGCCCTCGCCCGCGCGCACGGCGTCGACGCCGCCGCGGTCCGCGACGGCCTGCGCGCCTTCCGGCCCGGCGCCCATCGCATCGCGCAGGTGCGGGAGCTCGACGGCGTCGCCTGGGTGGACGACTCGAAGGCGACGAACGCGCACGCCGCGGCGGCCTCGCTCGCCGGGTATCCGGCGGCCTCCGTCGTGTGGATCGCCGGCGGCCTCGCGAAGGGGGCGTCGTTCGACACGCTCGTCGCCGGCCGCGCCGACCGGCTGCGTGCCGCCGTGCTCATCGGCGTGGACCCGGAGCCGATCCGCGGCGCGCTGGCCCGACACGCGCCCGAGGTCCCCGTCGTGGTGGTCGATCCCGGAGACACTGGCTCGGTGATGCGTCGCGCGGTCGCGGCGGCACGGGACCTCGCCCGGCCGGGCGACACCGTGCTGCTGGCGCCCGCGGGCGCGTCGCAGGACCAGTTCGCCTCCTACGCCCAGCGGGGAGAGGCGTTCGCCGCCGCCGTGGCGGAGCTGGAGGCGACAGGACGGTAGGACGGCGCCGGGCAGTCAGCCCGGGTCGTCGCCACGCGAGCGAGGAGTGTCGGGATGGCGGTCACGACGGGCACCCGGCGCCCCCGCGCAGCCGCAGGGCAGCAGGCGAAGGGCCAGGCGAAGGGCTCGGTCCGGGGCGCTGCCAGGACCTCCTCGAAGTCGTCCGTCAGGTCCTCGGCCAGGTCTGCCACGAAGCGCTCGGCCGACCGGCCGTGGCTCGGGCAGTGGAACTCCACCGTCACGAGCTACTACCTGCTGGTCGGCGCGACCGGCCTGCTGCTCGTCATCGGGCTCGTCATGGTGCTGTCCAGCTCGACGGTGACGTCGATCGCCGAGGGCGGTTCGCCCTACACCGCCTTCGTCAACCAGGCGCGCTACGCGCTCATCGGGCTGCCGCTCATGCTCCTCGCCGCCCGGCTGCCCGTGCGCTGGTACAAGCGGCTGGCCTGGCCCGCGCTGATCGTCGCCCTCGGCCTCCTCGCGGCGGTGCTGTTCTTCGGGACGGCGGTCAACGGCAACCAGAACTGGCTGCCGCTGGGCCCGGTCCGGATCCAGCCGTCGGAGCTGGCGAAGCTCGCGCTCGCCGTGTGGCTGGGCGCGGTGCTGGGGCGCAAGCAGCGTCTGCTGGGCAGCTGGGCGCAGGCGCTCGTCCCGGGCGCGCTCGGGCTCGCGGCCGTCCTTGGTCTGGTGATGATGGGCCACGACCTCGGTACGGCGCTCATCATCGCGCTGCTGGGGCTGGGCGCGTACTGGGTCTCGGGCGCACCGGCCTCGATGCTCGCCCTGGGCGGGGCGGGCGCGGCGCTCCTCGTGGGCTGGGCGTTCATCGTCAACCAGGGCAGCTCCGACCGGCTCGACCGCATCCTCGCGACCTACGGCTCCGCGTGCGACGCCGCGAGCGAGTGCTACCAGTCGATCCACGGCCTCTACGGGCTGGCGACGGGCGGCCTGTTCGGGGTCGGCCTCGGTGCCAGCCGCGAGAAGTGGAAGTACCTGCCCGAGGCGCACAACGACTTCATCTTCTCGGTGATCGGTGAGGAGCTCGGCCTGCTGGGCACCCTGCTGGTGCTCGCGCTGTTCGCGGTGCTCGGGGTCGCGATGGCACGGGTCGTGCGCCGGCACCCCGACCCGTTCGTGAAGATCACCACCGCGGCGGTGGGCTGCTGGGTCGTGGGCCAGGCGTTCGTCAACATCGGGGTCGTCACCGCGGTCCTGCCCGTCATCGGCGTCCCGCTGCCCCTGGTGTCGGCGGGCGGCTCCGCCCTGATCACGACCATGATGGCGCTCGGCATGGTGATCAGCTTCGCGCGGACCGAGCCGGGCGCCGCGGAGGCGCTGGCGGCCCGCCGCAGCGTCGTGCGCAGGTCCGTGGCCGTGCTCTCGCGCCGAGGGCGCCGCGGGGGAGAACCGGGCCGGGACGTCCGCCCCGGCCGATAGGGTCCTCGGTGTGAAGAGCTCTGCAGTCACGTCCGTCGTCCTCGCCGGGGGCGGCACCGCCGGCCACGTCAACCCCCTCCTCGCCGTCGCGGACGAGCTCCGCGCCCGGGAGCCGGAGGCCAGGATCCTCGCCCTCGGCACCACGTCCGGGCTCGAGGCCGAACTCGTCCCGGAGCGCGGCTACCGGCTGTGGCCCGTGCCCCGGGTGCCGCTCCCGCGCCGGCCGAGCGTCGACCTGCTGCGGCTGCCCGGCCGGCTCAGCGCCGCCGTGAAGGCCGCCGAGGCCGCGATCGACGAGATCGGCGCCCAGGCGGTCGTGGGCTTCGGCGGGTACGTCTCGACGCCCGCCTACCTCGCCGCGCGGCGCAAGGGCGTCCCGGTCGTGATCCACGAGCAGAACGCGCGCCCCGGTCTGGCCAACAAGCTCGGCGCCCGCTGGGCGGCACGCGTCGGCGCCACGTTCCCGGGCACCACGCTGCCCGGTGCGCAGGTCGTGGGCCTGCCGCTGCGGGCCGAGATCGCCGACCTCGTCGCCCGCCGCGACGCCGACCCGGTGGGCGCGCGCGTGCAGGCGGCGGACGCCCTGGGTCTCGACCCGGCGCTGCCGACGCTCGTCGTCACGGGGGGCTCCTCGGGTGCGGCCTCGGTGAACGCGGCGCTGGCCGGCGCGGTCGACGCGCTGCTGGGCGCCGGCGTGCAGGTGCTCCACCTCACCGGGAAGGGCAAGGACGGCCCGGTCCGCACGGTGGTCGAGACGGCCACCGTGGCGGGGGCCCACGAGGCCGCGCGCTACCAGGTGCGCGAGTACCTCTCCGAGATGCAGCTCGCGCTCGCGGCCGCCGACCTGGTCGTCGCCCGGTCCGGCGCGGGCACCGTCTGCGAGCTCGCCGCGCTCGGCGTCCCGGCGGTCTACGTGCCGCTGCCCGTCGGGAACGGGGAGCAGCGTCTCAACGCCGCCCCGCTCGTCGACGCGGGCGGCGGGCTGCTGGTCGACGACGCCGACCTCACGTCCGCCTGGGTCGCCCAGCACGTGCCGGCGCTCCTGGCCGACCGGCCGCGCCTCGAGGCGATGGCGGCCGCGGCGCGCACGACCGGTGTGCGCGACGGCGCCGCCCGCGTGGCGGACCTCGTGGCGGAGGCCGTCGCGGCGGCCCCCTCGGCCGCCGGGGGACAGGCATGAGCGCGGCGGCACCTGGGGTGCTGCCCGTCGAGGCGCTCGGACGCGTCCACCTCGTCGGGGTGGGAGGCGCGGGCGTCTCGGTGGTCGCCCGGCTGCTCGCGGCGCGCGGCGCCGACGTCCAGGGCTCGGACGCCGCCGCCGGTCCGGCGCTCGAGGCGCTGCGCGAGGACGGCGTGCGGGTCTGGGTCGGTCACGACGCCGCGCACGTCGTGGGACCGGACGGTGCGCCGCTGGTCGACACCGTCGTCGTGTCCTCGGCCGTGCGGGAGACGAACCCCGAGCTGGCGGCGGCCCGCGCCGCGGGTGTCCGGGTGCTGCACCGCTCGCAGGCGCTCGCCTCCCTGATGCTGGACCGGCGCGCCGTCGCCGTCGCCGGGGCGCACGGCAAGACCACGACGTCGGCGATGGTCGCCACCGTGCTGCGTGCCTGCGGCGTGGACGCGTCGTTCGCCATCGGCGGGACGGTGCGGGTCCGCGACGCCGAGGGCCACGAGAGCGCCGTCCCGGGCGGCCGGCTGGGCTCCTCGGACGTGCTCGTCGCGGAGGCGGACGAGTCCGACGGCTCGTTCCTCAACTACGCGCCGACGGTCGCGGTCGTGACCAACGTCGAGCCCGACCACCTTGACCACTACGGGTCGCGCGAGGCGTTCGAGCAAGCCTTCGAGGAGTTCGCCGGCCGGATCGTGCCGGGCGGCACGCTCGTGGCGTGCGCGGACGACGCCGGGTCGGCCGCGCTCGCGCGGACGCACCGGGAGTCGGGGCGGACGGTGGTCACGTACGGCGAGGCAGCCGCCGCCGACGTCCGCGTGCGCGACGTCGAGGTCGGCGCCGGGACCGTGTCCGCCGTCGTGTCGGGAGGGCCGCTGGGCGAGGACGCGCACGTGCTCCGCCTCGCCGTCCCGGGGGCGCACAACGCCCTCAACGCCACGGCTGCCGTCGTGACCGCGGTGCTGCTCGGGGCGGAGCCGGCAGCGGCGGTCGCGGGTGCCGCGACCTTCGTGGGCACCGGGCGCCGCTTCGAGCCCAAGGGCGAGGCCGACGGCGTCCGGGTCTACGACAGCTACGACCACCACCCCACCGAGGTGGCCGCGCTGCTGCGTGCGGCGCGACCCCTGGCGGGCGACGGGCGCATCGTCGTCCTCTTCCAGCCGCACCTCTACTCGCGCACCCGCATCTTCGCGGACCGCTTCGCCGCCGCCCTGGCGCTCGCGGACGAGGTGGTCGTCACCGGGATCTACCGGGCGCGCGAGGACGTGGACCCGTCCGTCGGGCCGCGGACGATCACGGACCTGCTGGAGCGGACGGGGTCCGGCGGAGGGGTGCACGCCGTCGAGGACCGGCTCGAGGCGGCGCACGTGACCTCCGCGCTGGCCCGGCCCGGCGACCTGGTGCTGACCGTGGGCGCCGGAGACGTGACCGAGCTCGGCCCCGTGATCCTCGCGGACCTGGCCGCGAGGCGGCCCGGCGTGGCGTCGCCCTCCGTCCCGTCCCGCGACGAGAGCATGGGGTGATGCGACCGCCAGCCCGCCCGCGCCCGACGCCACGCACCACGTCGTCGGGACCTCGGACGGGTGCGGCCGGAGGACCGGCGCCGCGCCGGCGCCCGGCGACGGGAGCCACCCCGGCGACCTCGGCGCGGACGACAGCCCCGGCCGCACCGACGGCGCCGACGGCGCAGGTCCGGACGCCCGCCGCCCGCCCCGACGGCGCGCATGGCCCCCGCACCGCGGCGACAGCGGTCGTCCCGGTGGGGCAGGAGGTCCCGCCGCGCGTGTCCACCCAGATGGCGGACCGGCTCGCCGAGCGGACCGCGATGCGCCGGCACCGCGCCTGGCGGCGTGTGCTCGGGTGGGTCGTCGCCGTCGTCGTCGTGGTCGCCCTGGGCGTCGCCGCCCTGTGGTCCCCTGTGCTGGCGCTGGAGAAGGCGCAGGTGTCCGTCTCGGGGGTGAACCAGTACGTCGACCCGGCGGCCGTCCGGGAGATCGTCGAGGAGCCGGTCGGCACGCCCCTGCCGCGGCTCGACACCGTGGCGCTGCGTGAGCAGCTGCTCCGGCTGCGGGGCGTGAAGGACGTGCGCATCGCGCGCTCGTGGCCCCACGGCCTCGCCGTCGAGGTGACGCCACGGGTGCCCGTGGCGGCGGTCCCCGACGGCGACGAGCTGGCCCTCCTCGACTCGTCGGGAGCACGCGTCGCGACGCGCCCCTCGGCTCCGCAGGGGCTCCCGCAGGTCGACGTCCCGCTCGACGACGCCCTGGCGCTCCAGGCGGCGCTGCACGTCCTCGCCGCGCTGCCGCCGGGTCTCGCGAAGCAGGTCCAGCAGGTGAGCGCGGACACGCAGGACGCCGTCGAGACGGTGCTCGACGACGGCACCACCGTCGTGTGGGGCGGGAGCTCGCAGCTGCCCCTCAAGGTCGAGGCGGTGCGCACGCTGCGCAAGCTGGCCGACGGCGCCCGCACGATCGACGTGTCGTCGCCCGAGCTGCCGGTGACCCGGTGACCCCGGTGCCCCGGCAGCGCAAGCACCGGGCGCGCGCGACACGCCGAGAGACGTCCGGCGCCGGGCCCGGCGCGACGCCTACCGTCGATCGCAGCAGCAACCTGACATAACTCTAACCCTCAACTCGAACCTTAAGGTTAGCCCTGCGGGAGCGACGAGGGGGAGCGAGGACCGGACGTCGGGGACCAGGAACGACCCGAGAGGCAACGACGTGGCAACTCCGCAGAACTACCTGGCAGTGATCAAGGTGGTCGGTATCGGCGGTGGCGGCGTGAACGCCGTGAACCGCATGATCGAGGTCGGGCTCAAGGGTGTCGAGTTCATCGCCATCAACACCGACGCCCAGGCGCTGCTGATGTCGGACGCCGACGTCAAGCTCGACGTCGGTCGTGAGCTCACCCGTGGCCTGGGCGCCGGCGCCGACCCCGAGGTGGGCAAGAAGGCGGCCGAGGACCACGCCGAGGAGATCGAGGACGTCCTGCGCGGCGCCGACATGGTCTTCGTGACGGCGGGCGAGGGCGGCGGCACCGGCACCGGCGGCGCACCCGTCGTGGCCCGCATCGCGCGCTCGCTCGGCGCCCTGACCGTGGGCGTCGTGACGCGACCGTTCACGTTCGAGGGTCGCCGGCGCTCCGTGCAGGCCGAGCAGGGCATCGAGACCCTCCGCGAGGAGGTCGACACCCTCATCGTCATCCCGAACGACCGGCTGCTGTCGATGTCGGACCGGACCGTCTCGGCGATCGCCGCGTTCCACTCCGCCGACCAGGTGCTGCACTCCGGTGTCCAGGGCATCACGGACCTCATCACGACCCCGGGCCTGATCAACCTCGACTTCGCGGACGTGAAGTCCGTGATGCAGGGGGCGGGCTCCGCGCTCATGGGCATCGGCTCGGCCAGGGGAGAGGACCGCGCCGTCCAGGCGGCCGAGCTCGCGATCTCCTCCCCGCTGCTCGAGGCGTCGATCGACGGGGCGCACGGCGTGCTGCTCTCGATCCAGGGCGGCAGCGACATCGGCCTGTTCGAGGTGCACGAGGCGGCGCGCCTGGTCCAGGAGGCGGCGCACTCCGAGGCCAACATCATCTTCGGCACGGTCATCGACGACGCGCTGGGCGACGAGGTGCGCGTCACCGTCATCGCCGCCGGGTTCGACGGTGGCGTGCCGCAGACGCGCAAGGACGGCCGGGGTCTCGGGCAGATCGCCGGGGCCACCCCCCGGCCGGCGGCCTCCGGCGACGGGGCGGCCACGACCGTGCCCGTGCCGCCGCCCGGCGTGCAGACGGCGCCCCCGCGCCCGCCGCAGCCGACCACCCAGTCGGTGCCCGCGGCGAACGTCCGGCCGCGGCCGATCCCGGCCGAGCCCGACGACGTGCCCGTCAGCCTCGACGCGCCGCCGGCGCCGCCCGCCGGTGCCCGCCCGTCGGAGGCGCGCCGGCCGTTCACCGTGGTCGAGGACGCCGAGGGCGAGGGCGTCACGGTGGAGCGCCCCGTCGAGGTCCCCCGGCTGTTCGACGAGCCCCGTCGCCCCGCCGAGGAGCTCGACGTGCCCGACTTCCTCAAGTGAGCGCGGAGTGAGCGGGACGGTCGGCTGGGCCCAGGAGGCGTTGTTGCCGGCGCAGTTCGGCGCGGGGCTGCTGCGCGTGGACCTCGGGGAGGGCGTCGTGGCGGGCTTCACCACGCGCCACGGCGGGGTGTCGCCCGCCCCGTGGTCCTCGCTGGACCTGGGCACGTCGACCGGTGACGACCCGGTGCGCGTGCGGGAGAACCGCGCACGCCTGGGGGAGTGGGTCGGCGCGCCGGTGGCGTTCGCCGCACAGGTGCACGGCGACCACGTGCTGGACCTCGGTGCCCCCGAGCTGGCGGAGTGGTCGTCGCCCGAGCCCCCGGCCGCGGCGGGCGAGGCCGACGCCATGGTCACCGCTCAGCCGGGCCTCGCGCTCGGGGTGCTGGTGGCGGACTGCGTGCCGGTGGTGCTCGCCGACCCGGTCGCCCGGGTCGTCGGCGTGGCGCACGCCGGGCGCAAGGGCGTCGTGGCCGGTGTCGTGCACCGGGTCCTGGACGGCATGCTCGCGCGGGGGGCCAGCGTGCAGGACCTGCGGGCCGCCGTCGGGCCCGCGGTCTGCGGGTCGTGCTACGAGGTGCCCGCCGAGATGCGCGCGGACGTGGCCGGCGTCGTCCCCGAGACGTGGTCGACCACGGAGGCGGGCACGCCCGCCCTGGACCTGCCGGCCGGGGTGCTCGCCCAGCTGGCCGCCCGGGGGGTCGACGCGATGCGGGTGGACCGGTGCACGCTCACGGACGCCGACCTCTACTCCCACCGCCGTGCCACCGCCCAGGGCGCGACGACGGGACGACAGGCCGGCGTCGTCGTCCTGACCTGACGTGACCCGACGAGCGTGACCTGGCCCGACCTGGCCCGACCTGGCCCGACATGACCCGACCTGACCGGGACGGACACGCCTCGCGGGGACGACACACCGGCGTGTCGTGCGTCGATGCCGCCACGGGCGTGGTTAACGTCGTGACACCGCCCTGGACGGAGGGTGGGACGTGGCGACGAACGGAGCAAGGCGATGGGCGGAGCGCTTCGCAAGACGATGCTGTACCTGGGGCTCGCCGACGACCAGGGGGAGTCGGAGGAGTACCTCGACGAGTACGAGGAGCTGGAGGCACCGGTGCGCGACCGTGACGACTACCAGGCGCAGGTCACCCCGCTGCACCGCGGCGGTGCGAGCGAGTCGGTGATCGCGTCCGACCTGCGGCGGATCACCACCATCCACCCGCGCTCGTACAACGACGCCCGCACGATCGGCGAGGCGTTCCGTGGCGGCACGCCCGTCATCATGAACCTGTCGGACATGGACGACGCGGACGCCAAGCGTCTCGTCGACTTCTCCGCGGGCCTCATCTTCGGCCTTCGTGGGTCGATCGAGCGCGTCACGAACAAGGTCTTCCTGCTCTCGCCCGAGCACGTCGAGATCTCGGGCGAGGAGCCGCCGGCGGAGAAGGCTCCCGGCCGCGGGGCGTTCTACAACCAGAGCTGAGCGACCGCAGCGGCCACGCACCACCCCACCGGCGCACCGGTCCTGCCGGTCACGTCGACGGATCCGTCCGGCCAGGGCCGGGGCAGTCTGCCCCGGCCCTGCCTCGTGCTCGCCCTGCCTCGTGCTCGGGTAGGTTCGACCCGTGAACGCAGTGTTTACCCTCATCGGCTTCCTCCTCGGCCTCTTCCTGCTGTGCCTCGTCGTGCGCCTGGTGTTCGACTGGGTGCAGTTCTTCGCGCGGGACTGGCGACCTCGTGGGGTGATGCTGGTCATCGCGGAGGCCGTGTACACGGTCACCGACCCGCCGCTCCGCGCGCTGCGCAGGGTGATCCCGCCCCTGACGCTCGGGCAGGTCCGCCTCGACCTGGCGTTCCTGATCCTGTTCATCGGCACCTCGATCCTCCAGCAGGTGTTCCTCGGCCTCGGCCGGTGACATCCCTGTGACAGGCCGGTGACCTTCGGCAGGGTGACTCTCGCCACCCTGCTGACGTGTGAAGACGTGGTGAGGGCGGCACGACCGGGCCTTGTCGGGCAGGTCGCCCCGCACCGTGTCCGCTACCGTGGTCATCCAGACGGCCCGTGACCCGGGTCCCCGACGACCCTGCAAGACGATGAGGTGAGACGATGGCGCTGCTGACGGCAGAGGACATCCTGAACAAGAAGTTCGCCGCGACCAAGTTCCGTGAGGGCTACGACGTCGAAGAGGTGGACGACTTCCTCGACGAGGTCGTGCGGACGCTCACGGCGGTCCAGGAAGAGAACGACGACCTGCGTTCGAAGCTGACGGCGGCGGAGCACCGCGTCGCCGAGCTGAGCCGCTCGGACGCGGCGCAGCAGTCCCAGCCGACGCCCACCCCCGCGCCCAGCCCGGCCCCCGTGCCGGCCCCGGCGGCGTCCAAGCAGCAGCCGGCGGAGCCCGAGTCTGCGACGGGCATGCTCCAGCTGGCCCAGAAGCTGCACGACGACTACGTGCGGTCCGGTCAGGAAGAGGGCGACCGTCTCATCTCGGAGGCGAAGTCCGAGGGCTCGCGCATCGTCCGCGAGGCGGAGGAGACCAGCCACCGCACGCTGTCCCAGCTCGAGCAGGAGCGTTCGCTCCTCGAGCGCAAGATCGACGAGCTGCGCCTCTTCGAGCGCGACTACCGCACGCGTCTCAAGAGCTTCCTGCAGAACCTGCTGGGCGACCTCGACGCCCGCGGCTCGGCCCTGCCTCCTCAGCGGCAGAACGCCAACGCCGGCCGCGGATCGGAGCTCTGAGCGGGGCCCGTCACCCCGCGCACCGGGCTCTCTCGCCCCGTCTCACCCCGAGCGGCCCGCACGACATGCACGCCACCCCGCGCGTGCTGTTGTGCGGGCCGCTCGTCGCACTTACGCTTCGGTGACTCGTCGTCGACGCACCAAAGAAAGGGCACCGATGGCCAAGCTCTCGACCACCACCCGCGCGGCCTTGCGCGAGAACTTCCCGCACCTCACGCGGGACGTGAAGTCGTTCCCGGTCCGTGACGGCGAGGAGCCCTGGACCCTGCACGAGGTGGAGGAGCTGGCAGCCTTCCTGCTCGAGGACAAGGAGCGTCTCGAGCGCGAGCTCGCCGTCGCCGACCAGGAGCTGTCCGACCTGCTGCGCAACTCCGGCGACGGCGCGGGCGACGACCAGGCCGACTACGGCTCGAGCGCCCTCGAGCGCGAGCAGGAGCTGACGCTCGTCAACAACATGCGCGACCTGCTGGCGCAGACGACGCACGCCGTCGACCGCATCCGCAAGGGCACCTACGCCACGTGCGAGATCACCGGGCTGCCCATCGGCAAGGCGCGGCTGCAGGCGTTCCCGCGGGCGACGCTGTCCGTCGAGGCGAAGGCGCGCGAGGAGCGTCGCTGACCCTCCCCGGGTGGCCGGGGACCGGATCGGGCCGAGCGGTCCTGCGGCAGGCGCGGTCCGCCTAGACTGGCCGACGATGTCGACCACGCCCGCCGGCTCCGCCCCGGCCCCCGAGCCCGCGCCGCGCGACGGCGCCCCCGAGTCGCCCGCGACCGGTGCGCCCACCGACCACGGCCCGGAGGGCACCGCCGCGCCCGCCGCGGCGACGGACGCTCCGGTGTCCGCTGAGCGCCGCCGTCGTCTGGTGATCTGGACCTTCGCCCTGGCAGCCGTGGTGCTGCTGGTGGACCAGCTGACCAAGTGGTGGGCGGAGTCGACGCTCGTGCTCGGCGCCGAGCCGTCCCCGCTGCTCGGTGAGCTCCTGCAGCTGCGTCTCATCTACAACGACGGCGCCGCGCTGTCGATCGCCTCGGGCATGACGTGGATCCTCACGATCGTCGTGATCGTCGTCGTGGTGGTCATCGTGCGCGCCATCCGCCGCATCGGCTCGGTCGGCTGGGCGGTGGCGCTCGGCCTGCTGCTGGGCGGGGCGCTGGGGAACCTCGGCGACCGGCTCTTCCGTCAGCCGGGCGTCGGTCGCGGCTGGGTGGTCGACTTCATCGACTACGGCGTCTTCGTCGGGAACGTCGCGGACATCGCCATCGTGGCGGCGGCCGCGCTCATCGTCATCCTGTCGTTCCTCGGGATCGGCCTGGACGGGCGACGGCACGTCGAGACGACCGGCGACCAGCCTGCTCGCAGCGCCGACGCCGCGGACGAGGAGCGCTGACGGTGTCGACGCGGACGCTGCCCGTCCCGGACGGCCTGGCGGGCGAACGGGTCGACGCGGCCCTCGCCCGGATGCTCGGGTTCTCCCGCACCCAGGCGGCCGAGCTCGCCTCGTCGGGCGCGGTCCTGCTGGACGGCCGCGAGGTCGGCAAGTCCGACCGCGTCGTGGCCGGGGGGTGGCTCGAGGTCACCGTGCCCGACGCGCGGCCCGCGGCCGCTGCCGTCGTCGCGGAGCCCGTCCCCGGGATGTCGATCGCGTACGAGGACGACGACGTGGTGGTCGTCGACAAGCCGGTCGGGGTGGCGGCGCACCCGTCGCCGGGCTGGACCGGCCCCACGGTGGTCGGCGCGCTCGCGGCGGCGGGCTACCGGATCGCGACCTCCGGCGCGGCGGAGCGCCAGGGCATCGTGCACCGCCTCGACGTCGGCACGTCGGGCCTCATGGCCGTCGCCAAGAGCGAGGCGGCCTACACCGGCCTCAAGCGCGCGTTCAAGGAGCGCACGGTCGAGAAGGTCTACCACGCCCTCGCCCAGGGGCACCCCGAGCCGACCACGGGCACGATCGACGCCCCGATCGGCCGGCACCCCAGCGCCGACTACCGGTTCGCCGTCGTGGCGGACGGCAAGCACTCGGTCACCCACTACGAGGTGCTCGAGATGCTGCCCGCCGCGTCGCTGGTGGAGGTGCACCTCGAGACAGGTCGCACGCACCAGATCCGGGTGCACTTCCAGGCGGTGCGCCACCCGCTGGTGGGCGACCTCACCTACGGCGCCGATCCCGTCCTCGCGTCGAAGGTCGGGCTCCGGCGCCAGTGGCTGCACGCCGTCCGGCTGGGGTTCGAGCACCCGCTCACGGGCCGCTGGGTGGAGGTCGGCAGCGAGTACCCCGACGACCTGGCGCACGCGCTCGAGGTCGTCCGCGGCGCGTACGCGTAGCCGCTGCTCTTGTCCTGCGACGCTCCACGCCCTAGCGTTCGTCGGGACGGGTGACACGAGTCACTCGCGACCTCGACGAGGAGGACGCATGGCAGCACACCCCGCGCCGGGCCACCCGGCGCCGGTACGTCCACGTCGGCACCGGCTCGCGCCGGTCGTCGCAGCAGGAGCAGCACTCGTGACGATCGTGGCCGGGACGTCCGGCGCCCAGGCAGCCCCGGCCCAGCGGATCGACCCGAAGCACCCGGACCTCGGCCCGAACGTCACGGTCTTCGGGCCCGAGACCCCGCAGTCCGAGATCCAGGCGACGATGGACGCGCTGCACGCGCGGCTGGTCGACGCCGAGATGACCACCGAGCGGCAGGCCGTGTACTTCCTGCCCGGTACCTACGGCTCGGCCGCCGACCCGTTGCAGGTCAACGTCGGCTACTACACCGAGGTCGCCGGCCTCGGCGCCTCGCCCGAGGACGTCACGATCGACGGGGCGGTCGAGGTGCGCAACCGCTGCCTCGGCGACGACGCGAACCCGAACTGCATCGCCCTCGTCAACTTCTGGCGGACGATCTCCAACCTCTCCCTCGACGTGGACACGGCGGGCCAGGGCGGCTGCGAGGCGACGGCGAACTTCTGGGCCGTGTCGCAGGCGGTCTCCATGCGGCGGCTCGACGTCCGCGGGCCGCTGTCGCTCATGGACTACTGCACCGCCGGCCCGCAGTACGCCAGCGGCGGCTTCATCGCCGACTCCCGGTTCGACAGCCCGGTGGTCAACGGCTCGCAGCAGCAGTGGCTCACGCGCAACAGCGAGCTGGGCGGCGGCTGGTCGAACGGCGTGTGGAACCAGGTCTTCTCGGGGGTCGAGGGGGCGCCGAGCGAGGCGGGCTTCCCGGCCCAGCCGTACACCGTGCTGGGCGAGACCCCGACGAGCCGGGAGAAGCCCTACCTGTTCGTCGACGACCAGGGCCGGTACAACGTGCGGGTCCCGGCGGCGCAGCACGACAGCAGCGGCGTGTCCTGGTCCGACGGGACCACGCCCGGCCGGACCGTGCCGATCACCGACTTCTACATCGCGCGCCCGGGCGACTCGGCGACGCGGATCAACGCCGAGCTCGCGCGCGGCAAGAACCTGCTGCTCACGCCGGGCGTCTACGACGTGGACCGCAGCCTCCGGGTGATGCGCGCCGACACCGTCGTGCTCGGCATGGGGCACGCGACGCTGACGTCGGTCGACGGGGCGGTGCCGCTGGAGGTCGGGGACGTCCCGGGTGCGGTCGTCGCAGGGGTGACGATCGACGCGGGCCCCGAGCGGTCGCCCGCGCTCCTGCGGGTCGGCAAGGCGCACGGCAACAACCACCGCTCGGACCCCGCGAACCCCGTCACCCTCTCGGACGTCTACTTCCGCGTGGGTGGCCCGCACGTCGGGCGCACGGACGTCGCGCTCGAGGTGAACGCGGACGACGTGCTGATCGACCACACCTGGGTCTGGCGCGCGGACCACGGCGTGGAAGGGTTCGCCACCGACGGCTCGGCGGGGGTCAACGGCGACACCGAGCGGTGGCGCACCAACACGGCCCGCAACGGCGTCGTCGTCAACGGCGACCGGGTGACCGCGACCGGCCTGTTCGTCGAGCACTTCCAGGAGCACAACACGGCCTGGAACGGCGAGGACGGCACGGTGGTGCTGTACCAGAACGAGCTGCCCTACGACCCGCCCACGCAGGCCGACTGGACCCAGCCGGACGGGACGCTCGGCTGGGCCGGGTACAAGGTCGGTGACGACGTCCGCCGGCACCGGCTCTTCGGCGGCGGGGTGTACGTGTTCAACCAGAACAACCCCGCGATCGTGACCGAGGACGGGTTCTCGGTGCCTGAGCGGCCGGGTGTCCGGCTGCACCACCTCATGACGGTCAACCTCAGTGCCGGCACCATCGACCACGTCGTCAACGGCGTGGGCGACGCGGTGCCGCCGTCGTCCTCCGGCTCGCCGGAGTACCTGGCCGACTACCCGGCACCCTGACGCAGGGACCGCCGCCTGCGGTCGCACGGCCCTGGTGGTCGTGCGACCGCAGGATCAGGCCGAGCCGCGGACGACCACGCGAGCGGGGTCGTGCGGCCACGGCGGTGCCACGACGCCGTCCAGCGCCGCGAGCACGCTCGCGGCGAGGTGGTCCGACTGCGGCCCCACCGGCTGGGCGACGGTGGTGAGCGGAGGGGAGGCGACCCGCCCGGCGGGTGCGTCGTCGACCCCGATCACCGCGAGCCGGCCGGGGACCGTGAGCCCCGTCTCGCGTGCCCCCGCCACCACCGCCAGCGCCAGGTCGTCGTTGTACGCCACGACGCCCGTGACGCCCTGGCCGTGCCAGTCCCGCACGGCGCGGGTGGCGGCCTCGTCCGGGCGCACGACCGTGCGCAGGGGCGGGCGGAGACCGCGTCGCGCGCACGCGTCGCGCGCGCCGGCGACGCGGAGGTCGGCGAACCGGCTCAGCCGCGCGTCGTCGGTCGTGGCGACCGCGAGGCGCTCGTGCCCGGCGGCGGCCAGGTGGTCCACCTGCAGCGCCGCGATGCCGCGCTGCGAGCGGTCGAAGGCGTCGTCGTCGGCAGGCTGGGCGGCGCCGACCACCTGGATTCCGGCGCGCTCCATCGCCGCCACGTCCGCGGCGGAGAAGGGGGCGAGGCCGACCACCGCCCGGGGCGTCACCGCTCGCCACAGGTCGGCGAGGTCGCGCGAGCCCCGGTGGTGGTGCACGAGGACGAAGAGCCCGCGGGCGGCGAGGACGTCGGTGAGGTGGTCGAGCACGGAGTCCACGACCGGGCCCGTCGGCCAGTCCGGCAGCACGCAGACCACGAGGTCGCTGCGGCCACGCCGGAGGGTGCGGGCCGCGGCGGACGGGGCGTACCCCAGGCGGGCGGCCGCGGCATGGATGCGCGCGCGCGTCGCCTCGGAGACCGAGGCTCCCGGAGTGTCGTTGAGCACGTAGCTGACGGTGGTCCTGGACACCCCGGCCGCGCGCGCGACGTCGGAGCTGGTCACTCCCGGCACTGGGCCTCCTCGCGGTGTCGGCGGTCGCCAGCACTGTATCGGGGGTCGCCCGGGAGTCGTCACCGGGACGTCGGTGGGGCGACCTAGACTCGCGGCATGCCCGACGCAGGATCCCCCACCGTTCAGCCGACCGGCACCTCCGAGGACGACTTCGTCCATCTCCACGTGCACACCGAGTACTCGATGCTCGACGGCGCGGCGCGGATGAACGACCTGTTCAGCGAGGTGTCGCGCCTGGGCCAGAAGGCCATCGCCATCACCGACCACGGGTACCTGTTCGGCGCGTTCGACTTCTGGAGCACGGCGCAGAAGCACGGGGTGAAGCCGATCATCGGCGTCGAGGCGTACGTCACGCCGGGCACCAGCCGCCACGACCGCACCAAGGTCCTGTGGGGCGAGCAGCACCAGCGGCGCGACGACGTCTCGGCGGGCGGCGCGTACACGCACATGACCCTCTGGGCGCGGGACAACGAGGGCATGCACAACCTGTTCCGCGCGTCGTCCCTGGCGTCGCTGGACGGGCAGATGGGCAAGTGGCCGCGCATGGACCGCGAGCTGCTCGAGACCTACGGCAAGGGCCTCATGGGCACGTCGGGCTGCCCCTCGGGCGAGGTGCAGACGCGCCTGCGGCTCGGTCAGTGGGACGAGGCGGTGCGCGCGGCGGGCGAGCTGCAGGACATCCTCGGCAAGGAGAACTTCTTCGTCGAGCTCATGGACCACGGGATCGACATCGAGTCCCGCACCTTCAAGGACCTCCTGCGCCTCGCCGAGCACATCGACGCGCCGCTCGTGGCCACCAACGACCTGCACTACACCAAGCAGGAGGACGCCCACTCGCACGAGGTGCTGCTCGCGGTGAACTCCGGGTCGACGCTCGACGAGCCGACCTACGACCAGGGCGGCAGCCGGTTCGCCTTCAGCGGGGACAGCTTCTACGTGCGCTCGGGCGCGGAGATGCGCCGCCTGTTCGCGGAGCTCCCGCAGGCGATCGACAACACGCTGCTCATCGCGGAGCGCTGCGAGGTCTCGTTCGACACCAAGGCGAACTACATGCCGCGCTTCCCGGTGCCCGAGGGCGAGGACGAGATCAGCTGGTTCGTCAAGGAGGTCGAGGCCGGGCTGCGCCGCCGCTACCCGGACGGCATCCCGGACGACGTGCGCAAGCAGGCGAACTACGAGGTCGAGGTCATCATCCAGATGGGCTTCCCGGGGTACTTCCTCGTGGTGGCCGACTTCATCAACTGGGCCAAGGACCAGGGCATCCGCGTAGGGCCCGGCCGAGGCTCCGCGGCCGGTTCGATGGTGTCGTACGTCATGGGCATCACCGAGCTCGACCCCCTCAAGCACGGTCTGATCTTCGAGCGCTTCCTCAACCCGGAGCGCATCTCGATGCCCGACGTCGACGTGGACTTCGACGAGCGCCGGCGCGCCGAGGTGATCCGGTACGTCACCGAGAAGTACGGCGACGACCGGGTGGCGATGATCGTCACCTACGGCTCGATCAAGGCGAAGCAGGCGCTCAAGGACGGCTCGCGCGTGCTGGGCTTCCCCTTCGCGATGGGGGAGAAGCTCACCAAGGCGATGCCGCCCGCCGTGATGGGCAAGGACATCCCGCTCTCGGGGATCTTCGACCCCAAGCACGAGCGGTACGCCGAGGCCGCCGAGTTCCGCGCGGTGCACGACGCCGACCCCGAGGCGCAGCGCGTCGTCGAGACGGCGCGCGGCATCGAGGGGCTGAAGCGCCAGTGGGGCGTGCACGCCGCGGGCGTCATCATGTCGAGCCACCCGCTGATCGACATCATCCCCATCATGCGGCGCCCGCAGGACGGGGCGGTCATCACGCAGTTCGACTACCCGACGTCCGAGGGCCTCGGCCTCATCAAGATGGACTTCCTCGGCCTGCGCAACCTGACGATCCTCGACGACGCGCTCGAGAACATCGTCATGAACGGCAAGGACCCGGTCGCGATCGAGACGGTCGAGCTGGACGACAAGGCCACCTACGACCTGCTGGCCCGCGGCGACACGCTCGGCGTGTTCCAGCTCGACGGTGGCGCGATGCGCTCGCTGCTGCGCCAGATGCGGCCCGACAACTTCGAGGACGTCTCCGCCGTCATCGCCCTGTACCGCCCGGGCCCGATGGGCATGAACTCGCACATCAACTACGCCCTGCGCAAGAACGGGCTGCAGAAGATCGAGCCGATCCATCCCGAGCTCGAGGAGCCGCTCAGCGAGGTGCTGGGGGAGACCTACGGCCTCATCGTGTACCAGGAGCAGGTGCAGCGCGCCGCCCAGATCCTCGCCGGCTACTCGCTCGGCCAGGCCGACCTGCTCCGCCGCGCGATGGGCAAGAAGAAGAAGGAGATCCTCGACAAGGAGTTCGTCCCGTTCGAGGCGGGCATGAAGGAGCGCGGGTACTCCAAGCCGGCGATCCAGGCCGTCTGGGACACCCTGGTCCCCTTCGCCGGCTACGCGTTCAACAAGGCGCACTCGGCCGGCTACGGCGTCGTCTCCTACTGGACGGCCTACCTCAAGGCGAACTACCCGACCGAGTACATGGCCGGCCTGCTCCAGAGCGTGCGGGACGACAAGGACAAGATGGCGCTCTACCTGGGCGAGTGCCGTCGCATGAACATCACGGTCCTGCCGCCGGACGTCAACGACTCCGCCGCCAAGTTCACCGCCGTCGGGAACGACATCCGGTTCGGGCTCACGGCGATCCGGAACGTCGGCGCGAACGTGGTGGACGCGATCATCGCCGCGCGCGAGGAGAAGGGGGCGTTCACCTCGTTCACCGACTTCCTCGACAAGGTGCCCGCGGTCGTCTGCAACAAGCGGACCATCGAGTCGCTCATCAAGGCGGGCGCGTTCGACTCCCTGGGCCACCCGCGCCGTGCCCTGCTCGTGGTGCACGAGCAGGCGGTGGACTCGGTGATCTCGGTGAAGCGCAAGGAGGCCGAGGGCCAGTTCGACCTCTTCGCCGGGTTCGGTGGTGCGGACGAGGACGCGGCGATGACGTTCGCCGTCGACGTCCCGGACCTGCCGGACTGGGACAAGAAGCAGCGGCTCGCGTTCGAGCGGGAGATGCTCGGCCTGTACGTGTCGGACCACCCGCTGTCCGGGCTGGAGCACGTCCTCGCCCGCGCGGCGGACACGTCGATCGCCGCGCTCATGGCTGACGAAGGGCGCCAGGACGGGTCCACGGTCACGGTCGCGGGCCTGCTCACGAGCGTGCAGCGCAAGATGAGCAAGAACGGCAACCCGTGGGCGGCGGTCACCGTCGAGGACCTCGAGGGCGCCGTCGAGGTGATGTTCTTCGGGGAGACCTACCTGGCCTACTCGACGATCCTCGCCGAGGACCAGGTCGTGACGCTGCGCGGGCGTGTCCGGCGCCGGGACGACCAGATGCAGCTGCAGGCCATGGAGGTGTCGCTGCCGGACACGTCCGCCGTCGCCGACGCGCCCGTGCTGGTGACCGTGCCGCACACGCGGTGCGTGGAGCCGGTCATGGTGCGCCTGCGCGAGGTGCTCGCGACGCACCCGGGGTCGGCAGAGGTGCACGTGAGCGTCGCCGAGCCCGGCAAGCGCACGGTCGTGCGCGCGGCCGACACCCTGCGGGTCGAGAAGTCGCCCGCGCTGTTCGGGGACCTCAAGGCCCTCCTCGGCCCGAGCTGCCTCTCATGACCGGGACGCCGGGCACGGCCGTCGAGGGGCCCGACGACGGTTCCGCGGACCACCGCTTCCGCGTGGTCCCCGCGGCGTACCTCTACCTGCGCCGCGAGGGCCAGGTGCTGCTGCAGCTGCGGCAGGGCACCGGCTTCATGGACGGGTACTGGGCCGCCGCTGCCGCGGGGCACGTCGAGGCAGGGGAGTCCGTGCACGAGGCGGCCGTGCGGGAGGCGCGCGAGGAGCTCGGCGTCGTCGTCGAGGCCGCGGACCTGGTGCCGGTCACGGCCATGCACCGCGGCCAGCCCGGAGGGCCGGCCCTGGAGCAGCGGGTCGACTTCTTCTTCAGCGCGACCCGGTGGACGGGCGGCCCCGCGATCCGGGAGCCCGCGAAGGCCGGCGACCTGCGGTGGTTCCCGTTCGTCGCCCTGCCCGAGCGGGTGGTGCCGCACGAGCTGGTGGTCCTGCGCGCGCTGCACGACGAGGGCAGGCACGGCACCCGGGTGCCGCCGATCCTCAGCGCCGGCTTCTGACGCGGGCGGGGCTCGCCCACGCGCGCCGTAGGCTCGGGGGCGTGTTCCGCCTCAACCCCGAGCAGCTGGTGTTCGTCACCGAGCGCCACCTCGCCACCCTGACCACCCTCCGCGCCGACGGCAGCCCCCACGTCGTGCCCGTCGCCTTCACCTGGGACGCCGACGCCGGCGTGGCGAGGACCACGGCGCGCCGGACCTCGGTCAAGGTCGCCAACGCCCGCCGTGCCGGCGCCGACGGCGCACGGCCGCGGGCGGCGCTGTGCCAGGTCGACGGCGGCCGGTGGCTGACCCTGGAGGGCACCGTCGAGGTGAGCGAGGACCCGGCCGAGATCGCGGACGCGGTCGCACGCTACGCGAAGCGGTACCGGCCCCTGGAGCACGACCCGGCCCGGGTGGTGCTGCGCCTGACGCCCGACCGCGCGATGGCGTCGACCTACATGGCCTGAGACGTCCTGAGCGAGCGTCTGGTCAGGCGGGCGGCTGGCCAGGCGAGCCTCTGGTCAGGCGACGACGGCCGACTCGTCGCCCTCGGGCAGGGAGACGGTCACCACGTCGCCACGGACGAGCTGTCGCCCGCGCCGCGTCTCGACGTCGCCGTTGACCTGCACCTCGCCGTCCGCCACGAGGTCGCGGGCGTGCGTGCCGGACTCCGCGAGGCCGGCGAGCTTGAGGAACTGGCCGAGGCGGATGATGTCGTCGCGGATGGGGACGTCGGTGGCGGCGGTCATGCGTCCATTCTCCGACAAAAGGCTCCGGCGTCCGACCCGCGCTGCCTAGACTGGCCGGGTGATCCGACGCATCGACCTCCGTGGTCAGGAGCTGTCTCGCACCGAGCTGCTCGGGGTGCTGCCGCGCCCCGAGATCGGGGTGGACCAGGCGACCGCGGCCGTGGCCCCGATCCTCGCCGACGTCCGGGCCCGTGGCGCTGCCGCGCTGCGTGACCTGGCCGAGCAGTTCGACGGGGTGCGTCCCGAGCATCTGCGCGTCCCGGCGGCGGCACTCACGAACGCGCTCGACACGCTCGACCCGGTGGTGCGGGCCGGCCTCGAGGAGGCGATCCGGCGGGTCCGCACGGTGCACGCCGCCCAGGTGCCCACCGAGCACGCGACGCAGCTCGCCCCCGGCGCGGTCGTGCGCCAGCGCTGGATCCCCGTGCAGCGGGTCGGCCTGTACGTGCCCGGCGGGCTCGCCGTCTACCCGTCGTCCGTGATCATGAACGCCGTCGCGGCGCAGGAGGCCGGCGTGCCCGGCCTGGCCGTCGCCTCACCGCCCCAGAAGGACGCCGGCGGGCTGCCGCACCCGACGATCCTCGCCGCGTGCGCGCTGCTCGGCGTCGACGAGGTGTACGGGGTGGGCGGCGCACAGGCCGTGGGCATGTTCGCGTACGGCGCGGCCGGCTCCGCACCGCAGGACGGTCCCGTCCTGTGCGAGCCGGTCGACGTCGTGACCGGGCCGGGCAACGTGTACGTCGCGGCGGCCAAGCGGCTCGTGCGCGGCGTCGTCGGCATCGACGCGGAGGCGGGCCCCACCGAGATCGCGGTGCTGGCCGACGCGACCGCCGACCCGGGGCACGTCGCCCTCGACCTCATCAGCCAGGCCGAGCACGACCCGATGGCGGCCTCCGTGCTGGTGACGCCGTCCGTCGAGCTGGCGGGTGCCGTCGAGGCCCGGCTGAGCGACCTGGTCGGTTCCACCAAGCACTCCGCGCGCGTCATGCAGGCCCTGAGCGGTCCGCAGTCCGCCGTCGTGCTGGTCGACGACCTGGACCACGGGCTCGCGGTCGTGGACGCGTACGGTGCCGAGCACCTGGAGATCCAGACCCAGGACGCCCCGACCCTCGCGAACCGCGTGCGCTCCGCGGGCGCGATCTTCGTGGGCCCGTGGTCGCCGGTCTCCCTCGGCGACTACATGGCGGGCAGCAACCACGTGCTGCCCACCGGCGGGTCGGCGCACTTCTCCAGCGGGCTCGGGGTGCACGCGTACCTGCGGTCCGTCCAGGTCGTGGAGTACACCCGGGACGCGCTCGAGGAGCTCGCGGACCGGATCGTCGCCGTCGCCAACGACGAGGACCTGCCCGCGCACGGCGAGGCCGTGCGCGGCCGCTTCCTCTGAGCTCCGGGCGCCAGTCGCGCGCCAGGGGTCCTGCCGCTCTGGCGTGTCCTGCGCCGAGGGCAAATAGTGTGCCAAGCGCGACTGGCACACCGCGTCGGAGGCACGTGCGAGCATGGACGCCATGCCCGCCCCGCCGCCCCGCCTCGACCCCGTCGTGGTCGGCGGCATCGTGGGGAGCGCCACGTTCCGCCGTGCCCAGGGCTACGAGCGGGCCGGCATGGTCGGCACGTGGCGCTGGGACGCGGACGCGCTCGTCCTGACCTCCCAGGTCACGGGGAGCGGCCCGCAGCCCTACACCTGCCGCGTCACGTTCGACGTGGGCGCCGACGGCCGGTACGCGTACCGGGCCGCGACGTGCAGCTGCCCCGTGCGTGAGGACTGCAAGCACGTGGCGGCCACGCTGCTGCACGTCGGGCAGCAGGCGGGTGCGACGGAGGTCGGTGGCCACGCCGCGGCCGAGGGGACGACGTCGACCGGCTGGCGCGGTCGGCTCGCGGCGGTGACCGGGAGCGCACGGGGCCCGGCCGTGGGGACGGCGTCCGACGGTGCGACCGGCGGAGTGCTGCCGGTGGCGCTGCGCTTCCGGCTCGACGAGGCGTTCGGCGACCTGCCGCCGCAGCTGTCGGTGCGCCCGGTGGTGCGTGGTCGCACCGGGTGGAAGGTGGCGCCCGAGGCGAGCTGGGAGGCGCTCGCCACCGGGCTCTACGCCTTCGCCGACGTGCGGGCCACGCCGGCCCCGCAGGTCCGGCGCTGGTTCGCCGACCTGGGTTCCGCCCTCGCCGACGGCGGGTTCGGCCGCGGCCGGCTGGCGTGGCGGCCGCTCGCCGCGGGGGGACGCGGCCTGTGGGCCCTGCTCGCCGAGGCGGCGGACCTGGAGATCCCGCTGGTCGCGCACGGCGCGCGCGACGAGGTGCGCCTGGCGGGCACGGCCGAACTCCGGCTCGTGGTCAGGTCCGGCGACGACGGGGTGCGCCTCGACCCGGTGGTCGCCTTCGACGGCGCGGACGCGCCCGCAGGCTCTGCCCTCGGGACGGTCGGCGACACCGGCGTGTACGCCGTCGAGACCGAGGGGCGGCGCACGGTGCTCCGCCTCGGGCCCACCGCGCGCCGCCTCTCCGACTCGGCCCGCGAGCTCGTCGTCGTCGGCCGGGTCGACGTCCCGCGCGACGACGTGGCCGAGCTGTTCGCCGAGCACCTGCCGGTGCTGCGGCGCGCGGTCCGCGTGCTCTCCGACGGTTCGGTGACGCTGCCCGACCCGCCGCGCCCGGTGCTCGTCGCCGAGGTGGGCTTCGCGTCGCCGGAGCACGCGCGGCTCGCGTGGTGCTACGAGTACCCCGCGTCAGGCGGGTCGCCGCGGCGCGTCCCGCTCGAAGGTGCCGCCGCCGACCCGTTGCGGGCCCCGGACGCCGAGGCCGAGATGCGGGCCAAGGCGCAGGCCGCCGTCCGCGGCGTGCCGGGCTTCGAGCGGTTCGACCTCGCGGCCCGGACGGAGCTGAAGGGGCTGGACGCCCTCGACCTCGCGCACGGGGTGCTGCCCGCCCTCGCGGCCACGGGCGACGTGCGGGTCGAGGCCACCGACGTGCCGCACTACCTGCATCTCGACGCCGCCCCGCGGGTGGTCGTCTCCGGGGCTCCGTCAGGGGACTCCGACTGGCTCGACCTCGGCGTCTCCGTCACCGTGGCCGGCAAGGAGCTCCCGTTCGCGCGCCTGTTCACCGCCCTCGCGCGCGGCGACAAGCGGCTCCTGCTCGTGGACGGCTCGTGGCTCCGGCTCGACCAGCCGGTCCTGGGGCGGCTGCGCGACCTGATCGCCGAGGCCACGGAGCTGAGCGACCGACCGGGCAAGGCGCGGGTCAGCCGCTACGACGCGCACCTGTGGGGCGAGCTCGAGGACGTCGCGGACGTCGTGGAGGCCGCGGCGACGTGGCGGCGGTCGCTGGCGGGGCTGCGGTCGTTCGCGGCGGGGGAGACGGTGGCAGAGCCGGTCGACGTCCCCGTGGGGGTCCGTGCCGACCTGCGCCCGTACCAGCGCGAGGCGTTCGAGTGGCTGGCGTTCCTGTGGAGCCACGGGCTCGGCGGCATCCTGGCCGACGACATGGGGCTCGGCAAGACGGTCGAAGCCCTCACGTTCCTCGCGCACGCCCGCGCCACCGCGCCTGACGCGCCGCCGTTCGTCGTCGTCGCGCCCGCCTCCGTGGTGGGGAACTGGGTGGACGAGGCGGCACGCTTCACGCCCGGGCTGCGGGTGGCGTCGATGCCGGCGACAGGGCGCACGCTGGGCAGAGGGGTCGCGGAGCTCGCTGCGGGGGCCGACGTGCTGGTCACGTCCTACGCCGTCTTCCGCCTCGAGTTCGACGCGTTCGACGCGCTCGGTTGGAGCGGCCTGATCCTGGACGAGGCCCAGGTGGCGAAGAACCCGCGGACGAGGGCGCACGAGACCGCGCGGCTCCTCGACGCACCGTTCAAGCTCGCGATCACCGGCACGCCCCTGGAGAACAACCTGCTCGAGCTCTGGGCGTTGCTGGCCGTCGTCGCGCCGGGCCTCTACCCGTCGATGCACCGCTTCCGCGCCGAGACGGCGCGGCTCGTCGACGCCGCGGCCACCGACGACGACCCGCAGGTGGTGGCGGCAGGCAACCGCGCACTGGCCCGCCTCAAGCGCCGGATCCGTCCCCTCGTGCTGCGTCGCACCAAGGAGCAGGTGGCGCCCGAGCTGCCCGAGCGGCAGGAGCGCGTCCTGCGCGTGCCGCTCACCCCGGACCACCGCAAGGTCTACGACACCCACCTGCAGCGGGAGCGGCAGCGGCTCCTCGGCCTGCTGGAGGACTTCGAGGCCAACCGGGTGGCCATCTTCCGCTCGCTGACCACCCTGCGCCGCCTCGCGCTCGACGCGTCGCTGCTCGACGGCGCGTACGCGGGCGTGGGCTCCGCGAAGCTGGACGTGGTGACCGACGAGCTGGTCGAGATCGCCGCGGAGGGCCACCGGGCCCTCGTGTTCTCGCAGTTCACGTCGTTCCTGCGCCGGGTGGAGGCGCGGTGCGCGGAGGCGGGGCTGGCCGTCGCCTACCTCGACGGGGCCACCCGCCGCCGCGCGGACGTCATCCGCGGCTGGAAGGAGGGGGACGCGCCGGCGTTCCTCATCAGCCTCAAGGCGGGTGGGGTGGGGCTGAACCTCACCGAGGCGGACTACGTCTACCTGCTGGACCCGTGGTGGAACCCCGCGGCCGAGGCGCAGGCGGTGGACCGCACCCACCGCATCGGGCAGACCCGGCACGTCGCTGTCACCCGCCTCGTGGCGCAGGACACCATCGAGGAGAAGGTGATGGCGCTGGCGCGCCGCAAGGCCGCGCTGTTCGACGCGGTGCTGGACGACGAGGGGGGCGCGTTCTCCCGCTCGCTCGCGGCCGACGACGTGCGCGGGCTGCTGGAGCCGTAGGCCGGACGGGGCCCCGCCCGGCACGCCCCAGGCACGACGAAGCCCTCGGGGCCGGCGGCGGGTGCCACCGGCCCCGAGGGCCTTGCTGGTCGAGCCGTACGGCTCAGGCGTCCGCGTCAGTTCGCGGGGGCCGTGCCCTTCTCCCAGCCCACGTTCTCCACCGGCTGCAGGCCGAAGAGGTCGAGACCGGTGTAGGTCTCGGGCGTGAGGTTGGCGAGACCCTTCGTGGCCATTGAGATCCACGGGCCGTTGTACAGCGGCAGGATGCCCCAGGTCTCGGAGATGATCTCCGACTCGAGCTTCATGCCCGCCTCGGTCTGCTCCTCAGCCGTCGGCAGGGACGACACCTGGTCCGCGATCTTCTTGTCGATCGCCTTGGTGCCGGTCGACGACAGGTTCAGGCCCGAGTCCGAGCAGTACAGCTGGCACATGTACGCCACGCCGTACGGGTCGCTCGACGAGAAGCCGAGGATGACGAGGTCCCAGTCCTTGGTGGACAGCACGGTCGAGAAGTCGCTCGCGGGGCGCTTGTCGATGTCGAGCTTGAAGCCGATCGCGGCGAGCTGCTGCTGGACGACCTTGGCGCGGGCCTCGGTGATCGGCTCGTCGCCGAAGATGGGCAGACGGCCCTCGAACTTCACGCCGTCCTTCTCGCGGACGTCGCCGTTCTTGGTCCAGCCGGCCTCGTCGAGGAGCGTGTTGGCCGCGTCGACGTCGTACTTGTAGCCCGCCGCAGCGAGCGCGTCGACGTAGCCCTCCTGGAACGGGAACAGGTTCAGCGAGCCGGCGTCGGGCTCGGTGTAGTTGAGGCCGTTCCAGACGACCTCCTTGATCTGGTCGCGGTTGATGGCCTTGAAGAGGGCCTCGCGGACCTTGACGTCCTTGAACTGCGGACGCTCGGCGTTCAGCTCGAGGAGGTTCGTCGACGTGCGCTGCGCGCGGTACGTCTCGGCGTTGTCGACGTCCTTGAGCTGCTCGAGGTTGTCGGCCGACAGGTTGTCGACGTAGTTGACCTCACCGTTCTGGAAGCCGTTCACCGCGGCGGTGGGCTCGAGCACGCGGAACGTGACCTTGTCGAGCATGGGCTTGTCGCCCCACCACTTGTCGTTCGGCACGAACGAGACGACGCCACCGTTGAGGTCGAACTCGTCGATCTTGTACGGGCCGGCGCCCCAGTCGGCGTGCGCGTCCTCGAGGTAGCCCTCGTTGAACACCTTCGGCGAGTTCACGGCCGGGTTCATGATGTGCCAGAACAGACCGTCGGTCCAGGGGAACTCGGTCTTGAAGGTGACGACCGCCTGGCGCTCGTCCTCGCCCTGCTTGACAGACTCGATCTGCGAGTAGCCGTCGGTCGAGCTGGGGACGTAGCCCTCCTCGGTCGACCGGTTGGCCTTCCAGAGCTCCTCGTAGGACTTCCAGGTGATCGGGCTGCCGTCGTTCCAGACCGCCTTGGGGTTGATCGTGTAGGTCACGACGGTCTTGCCGTCCTTGACCTCGGTGGTCCAGTCGGAGAGGTAGTTCGGGTTGGCCGAGGCCTCGCCCTCCGGGGACATGAGGATCATCTGCGGGTTGTACCACTCCCAGATGCGGGCGGTGTCGACCGACCCGTCGGAGTGGTTCGGGTTCATCTGCGGGGTGATCTCCGTCAGCGGGAAGGTCACCTCGCCGCCCTGCTCGAGCTTCTCGCGCGGCTGCGGGTTGTAGTCCGCGCCCTCGATGGTCTGGGCCGAGGCGGACGGCTTGGCGCCGCCGTCGTCGTTGCTCCCGCCGCCGCAGGCGGTGAGGGCCAGGGCCAGCACGCCGGCGACGGCGACGCTGCCGGCCAGTCTCTTCTGCAGCCTCATGGGTGCTCCTTTCGCGCCTGGTAGGCGCTCACTCGATGGTTGGAGTTGATGGGTGAGGAAAGCTTCGTCAGCGGTGGTGGCAGGCGTTCACGTGCACGCCCGTACGGCCGCTGAGGACAGGGACCTTCGTCTCGCACACGGCCCGCTCCGGGGCGTCGAGGGTCTGGTACAGGGGGCACCTGGAGACGAAGGGGCACCCTGTGATGGTGTCGGTCGGGCTGGGAAGGTCGCCCTTGAGCACGATGTGCTCGCGGCCGCGCTCCTTCACCGGGTCCGGCACCGGGATCGCCGACAGCAGCGCTCGGGTGTACGGGTGCTGCGGGTCGTCGAAGACCGCGTCGACCTCGCCGTGCTCGACGAAGCTGCCGAGGTACATCACGGCGACGCGGTCGGCGATGTGCCGCACGACCGACAGGTCGTGCGCGACGAAGAGGTAGGACAGGCCCAGGCGCACCTTGAGCTCGTCGAGCAGGTTGATGACGCCTGCCTGCACCGACACGTCGAGCGCGGACACCGGCTCGTCGAGGACCACCAGCTTCGGGTTGGTCGCCAGAGCGCGTGCGATGCCGATGCGCTGGCGCTGCCCGCCGGAGAACGCCGCCGGGAAGCGGTCGCTGTGCGCCGGGTCGAGGCCGACGAGGTCCATGAGCTCGTCGACCCGAGGCCCGACGTCAGCGGTCGGGGTGCCCACGGTGCGCAGGGGCTCGGCGATGACGTCGAAGACCGTCATGCGCGGGTCGAGCGAGCCGACCGGGTCCTGGAACACGATCTGCACGTCGCGGCGCAGCTGACGCTCGGCGCGGCCACCCTTGATGTCGGCGACGCTGGTGCCGACGATCCGGATGTCGCCGTCGTCCTGCGCGGCGAAGTCCATGATCTGCAGCAGCGTCGTGGTCTTGCCGGACCCGGACTCGCCGACGATCGCCATCGTCTCGCCCTCGCGGACGTCGAAGCTGACGCCCTTGACGGCGTGCACCTCGCCGACCTTCTTCTTGCGGAACGAGCCCTTGAGGAGCGGGAACGTCTTCGTGAGGTTCTCGACCTCGAGGGTGGGCGCACGCAGGTCGCGGGGCACCCTCTCGAGGGTCGAGGAGGGGATCTCGGGGACCGGGTAGACCGGCTCGTCCCCGATGCGGCCGGCACGGATCTCCTCCGCGCGGATGCACGCGGCACGGTGGTCCGGTGCGCCGCCGACGGGCAGGAGCTCGGGCTCGGAGGTGAGGCACGCGTCCTGCACGATCGGGCACCGCGCGGCGAACGGGCACGCGTCGGGGAGGTCGACCAGCAGCGGGGGGCTGCCCTTGATGGGCACGAGCGGCTGGTCCACCGACTTGTCGACCCGGGGGATCGCCCCGAGCAGGCCGATCGAGTAGGGCATGCGGGTGTCCGCGAACAGCGTCTCGACCGGGGCCTTCTCGATCGCGCGACCGGCGTACATGACGACCACGTCGTCCGCGATGTTGGCCACCACGCCCATGTCGTGCGTGATCATCATGACCGCGGCACCGGTCTCGCGCTGCGCCGTCTTGATGAGGTCGAGGATCTGGGCCTGGATCGTGACGTCGAGGGCCGTCGTCGGCTCGTCCGCGATGATCAGCCGCGGGTTGTTCGCCATCGCGATGGCGATGACCACGCGCTGGCGCATGCCGCCCGAGAACTCGTGCGGGAACGACTTCACGCGCTCCTGGGGCCGGGGGATCCCGACGAGGCCGAGCAGCTCGACGGCGCGGTCCCAGGCCGCGCGGCGCGACATCCGGGGGTTGTGGACCGTGAGTGCCTCGACGATCTGGTCACCGACCGTGAACACCGGCGTCAGCGACGTCAGCGGGTCCTGGAAGATCATCGCGATGCCGTTGCCGCGGATCTTGGACATCTGCGCGTCGCTCTTGCCGAGCAGCTCCTCGCCCTCGAACTGCACCGAGCCGCCGATGCGGGCGTTCTCGTCGAGCAGGCCCATGACGGCGAGCGAGGTGACGGACTTGCCGGAGCCGGACTCGCCGACGATCCCGAGGGTGCGCCCCTCGGCGAGGTCGAACGAGACGCCGCGGACGGCGTCGACGCGCCCCGCCTCGGACGGGAAGCTGACGGTGAGGTCGCGGACGGAGAGTACGGGGGTGGTCATGCGCGGCCTCCCGCAGCGGAGGTGGGATCGAGGGCGTCGCGCAGGCCGTCGGCGACCAGCGCCATGGAGACGGTCAGCAGCGTCAGTGCGGCGGCGGGGAAGTAGAACATCCACGGCGCGCTCGAGATGCTGGAAGCGCCGATGCCGATGAGGGACCCGAGCGAGACGTCGGGGAGCTTCACGCCGAAGCCGAGGAAGGACAGCCCGGTCTCGGCCATGACGGCGCCGACCACGCCCAGCGTGAAGTTGATGACCAGCAGCGACCCGATGTTCGGGATCAGGTGGCGCAGCACGATCCGCAGCCCGGGCACGCCCATGTAGCGCGCGGCGTGGACGTACTCCCGCTCGCGCAGCGAGAGGGACAGCGTCCAGATGGTGCGGGCCTGGAAGAACCAGCTGACGAGGATCAGGACGAGGGCGATGACCTTCCAGTCGCCGCCGGAGTCGTTGGACATCATCGCGAGGAGCAGGAACGTCGGCGCCACCATCAGGAAGTGGATGATGAACAGCGCCACCCGCTCGATCCGGCCGCCGAAGTAGGCGGCCGCGGTGCCGATGACGGCCGACAGGATCGTCGTGCCCGTGGCCACGACGACCGCGATCAGCAGCGAGCGCTGCAGGCCCACGACGACCATCGCGTACAGGTCGTTCCCGGCGTTGTTGGTGCCGAACCAGTGCTCGGGGCTCGGCGGGTCGGACAGGGCGAGGAAGTCGAGCTCGACGTGGTCGTACTTCTGGAAGAACGTGCCGAACACCGCGAAGAGCACGAGCAGCACGAAGATGACCACGCCGCCGACCGCGGGACGGTTGCGGGCGAAGCGGCGGCTGTACAGCCGCCACTTCGACAGCCGCTTGCGCTCACCGGGCTCCGCGACGGGGGGAGCGACCTCGGTCTCGGCCAGAGGGTCGACCATGGAGGGATCGTTTGCCATGTCAGCTCACCCGCACTCGGGGATCGAGGACGACGACCGCGATGTCCGCGAGGATCGCGCCCACCGCGGTCATGACCGCGCCGAACGCCGCGACCGCGACCACACCGTTGATGTCGTTCTTCGAGATCGTCTCGATGAAGTACTGCCCCATGCCCTTCCAGGCGAAGATCGACTCGGTCAGCACGGCGCCCGTGAAGATGCCGGGGATCGAGAACGCGACCTGCGTCGTGACGGGGATCAGCGACGTGCGCAGGGCGTGCTTGCGGATCGCCTGCTGCTTGGTCAGGCCCTTGGCCCGCGCCATGCGCACGTAGTCGGACTTGATGTTGTCGAGCAGCAGGGAGCGCTGCAGGAAGTGGTACTGCGCGTACCCCACGATGATCAGCGCGATGGTGGGCAGCGTGAGGTGCTGGACGGTGTCGAGCAGGGTGGGGAAGAAGCCGCTCACCCCCGGGCTCGACGAGCCGGTGACGTAGAAGACCGTCGTGCCCACGGCGCCGTTGAAGGCGATCGCGAGCAGCACGAGCCCGAGCGCCGCGACCACGATCGGGATGTTCATCGTGATGATGGACGTGCCCTGCGCGATCCGGTCTCCGACGCGGTACTGGCGGGAGGCGCTGTAGACGCCCAGCGCGATGCCGATGAGCGTCAGCAGGATCGTCGCGCCGAGCATCAGCTCCGCGGAGACCCACATGCGGTAGGAGACCTGCTCGTTGACCGACTGCCCGGTGGGGCTGACTCCCCAGTCCCAGTGGAAGAGGATGCCGCTGAACCAGTTCCACCACCTCACGAGCAGCGGCGTCTGGTCGTCCAGGTTGCGCGGCTCGAGCAGGTTGTGGATCTGCTCCTCGCTGAGAGGGGGCCGCCTCCCGACGTAGTTGCTCCGGGGGTCGAGGTAGGCCCAGGCGAGGAAGTACGTGAGATTCGTGACGGCTACGACCATGAGCAACCAGCCCGTGGTGCGGCGCAGCAGATATCGGGTCAAAGTCGGAGGGGCTTTCTTCAGGAACGGTCGCGGTGCCGTGACATTACCGCCGTCCAGAGTGGCCTCCGACACATCTGGGCCGAGCGGCTCGGATCGTTACGGTTTCGTGCTCCAGGCGAACAATCCCGGAAACATGCGGAGCGGCCGGCGGGTCCTGCCCCCTGGTGCTGGCCCGGAGCGGGTCCGGGGCGGTCCGCAGGTCCGCCTCGATCAGGTCGGGGGCGGTCTGACCTGCCCCGACGTCCTCAGCGCACGTCGGTGCAGTCAGCGCGCGTCAGCGCACGCCGAGGACGAACGGGTGCACGGCGGACGCGCCGGCCTGCCGCAGGAGCCGTGCGGACACCGTGAGCGTCCACCCGGACTCCGTCCAGTCGTCGACGAGCAGCACCGAACGGCCGGGCAGGCCGCGCAGGGTCGCGTCGTTGAGCTCGAGCCGGAGCCGCCGGGCCACCCCGGCGAGCCGCATCGCGGAGTTCACGTCGTGCCGAGCCGGCTGCTCTGCGCCTGCCGCAGGGCCGACGGAGCCGATGAGGGGGACGCCGAGGTAGGCGGCGAGTCCGGACGCCAGGTGGTAGGTCAGCTGCGGTCGGGTGGTCGAGCGCACGGCCACTACCCCCTCGACCAGCGTGCGGCGCGCGCCTGCGGCGGCGGTCTCGCCGTCGCCCTCTACGCCCTCTACGCCCTCTACGCCCTCTCCGGCCGCGCCGGCCGCGCGGACGGCGTCCCAGTCGTCCAGCACGCGAGCCGCGGCGTGCCGCAGGGGCACCGGCACCTCGCCGTCGGGGGCGCCGGTCGCGAAGAGGTCGCGCAGCGGTCCGGACCAGCCCAGGCCGTCGAGGCGGGCGACGGCGCGCCCCGTCTCGGCGCGCTCGTCGGGCGCGATCTTGCCCTTGAGGTCGAGCCCGAGCGCGGCGAGGCCCGACGGCCACATCGCGCGGGGGCCGACCTCGACACCCGGCCGGTCCATGTCGGCACGCGCCGCGGCGACGGCCTCGGCGTCCGGGACGGCGGGCAGGGAGACACCGTCACACCGGTCGCAGCGGCCGCACGTCCACCCCGCGGCCAGCTCCGGGTCGTCCAGCTGGGCCCGCAGGTACGCCATGCGGCACCCGGTGGTCGCGACGTAGTCGACCATCGCCTGCTGCTCCGCCTGGCGCGTGGCCTCCACCCGGGCGTACCTCTCGGCGTCGTACGCCCACGGCGTGCCCGTGGCGACCCAGCCGCCCTGGACCCGGCGCACGGCGCCGTCGACGTCGAGCACCTTGAGCATCGTCTCCAGGCGCGAGCGCTTGAGGTCGACCTGGGTCTCCAGCGCGGCGGTGCTCTGCGCGCCGTCCGACGCCGAGAGCGCCCCCAGGGTGGTGCGGACCTGTGCCTCCGCGGGGAACGCCTGGGACCCGAACCAGTCCCAGATGGCGCGGTCCTCCTGCCCGGGCAGCAGCACCACGACGGCGTCGTCGACGCCACGTCCCGCGCGGCCGACCTGCTGGTAGTACGCGATGGGCGACGACGGGGCACCGAGGTGGACGACGAAGGCGAGGTCGGGCTTGTCGAAGCCCATGCCGAGGGCCGACGTGGCGACGAGGGCCTTGACCCGGTTCTCCTTGAGGTCCTGCTCCAGCTGCTCCCGCTGCGTCGGGTCGGTGCGTCCGGTGTAGGCGGCGACCGCGAGCCCGGCCCCGCGCAGCTGCTCGGCGACCTGCTCGGCGGCCGACACGGTGAGGCAGTACACGATCCCCGACCCGTCCACGTCCTGCAGGGCCTCGACGAGCCAGGCGACGCGCGTGGGCTGGTCCGGCAGCTCCAGGACGGCGAGGTGCAGCGACTCCCGGTCCAGCCCGCCGCGCAGCACCAGCACGTCGTCCGTGGTGCGCGCCTCGGCGCCCGCCTCGGCCTCGAGCTGCCCGCCACGCACCGCGAGCTGCTCCGCGACGTCGGACGTCACGCGTGCGTTGGCCGTGGCGGTGGTCGCGAGCACCGGGATGCCGGGCGGCAGGTCGGCGAGCAGGGTGCGGATGCGCCGGTAGTCCGGGCGGAAGTCGTGACCCCAGTCCGAGATGCAGTGCGCCTCGTCGATCACGACGAGTCCCGCGTCGGCCGCCAGCCGGGGGAGGACCTCGTCGCGGAACGCCGGGTTGTTGAGGCGCTCGGGGGAGCAGAGCAGCACGTCCACCTCGCCCGCGGCGATCGAGGCGTGGACCTGGTCCCACTCCGTGACGTTCGACGAGTTGATCGTCACGGCACGGATCCCGGCCCGGGCGGCAGCCGCGATCTGGTCGCGCATGAGGGCCAGGAGCGGCGAGACGATGACGGTCGGTCCGGCCCCGCGGGAGCGCAGCAACGACGTGGCGACGAAGTACACCGCCGACTTGCCCCACCCGGTGCGCTGCACCACGAGCGCGCGCCTCCGGAAGGCGACCAGGGCCTCGATCGCGCGCCACTGGTCGTCGCGCAAGGTGGCGTCCTCGCGGCCGACCAGCGCACGGAGGGACTCCTCCGCCTGCTCCCGCAGCGTGCCCCCGCCCTCGCCCGCGCTGTCGAGCAGCCCGCGGAGCATCGCGAGCTTCGCGCGCTTGGCGGGGTCGGTGCCGGGCGGTCCGTCCTGAGGGCCGGCGGCCGGGACCGGCGCCGGCGCCGGCGCCGGCGCTGGGACGGACGGGCGCGCCGGGGGAGCGGGTTCCGGCTCCGGAGCCAGGTCGTCCGGCGGCGGGGCGTCGTCGTCCGAGGGGGCGAACACGAGGTCGGCGTACGGGTCGTCGGGGTGGCTCACCCTCCCGATCGTAGGGTGCGCCGCCGACGGGCGACGGCAGCTCTCCACAGCCCGCGCGGCGGCTCGTCCTGGAGCGCGGTCAGCGCACGTACTCCCGCAGGAGCGCGACCGCCGACCCGACGACCGTGACCACCTCGGAGGCCGCCGCGAGGAGCTCGTTGGTCCCGGCGAACGTCTCGTTGACGCCGTAGAACCCGACCGTCGTCGAGAGGACGAACGCGAGCAGGGTGAGGCCGCCGAACCCGATCCCGCCGACCAGGGGCAGCCAGTGCCGCCAGATCACCAGCGCCGCGGCGAGCACGACGCCGGCCACGGCGTTGAGCAGGAAGAGAGGGCCGACGACGGCGATCGTGTCGTAGCCGTCGAGGTACAGCAGCACGTGGATCACGGCGGACACCAGGGCTCCCGCGGCGGCCACGGCGCGCCACACCCGCGCGAAGGGGCGGCCGGGCGGTCCCCCGGCCCGTGGCCGCGGTGGCACTGCGCTGGGCGTGGAGTCCATGATGATGATGCTCCCACTCCTCGGGCCCGCCGTCTCCGGAGCGGACGCGCATGTTGACGGGCCCCCTGGACCACACCCCTCGGAGGCTCGATGCCCAGCACCCCGACCACGACGTCCGCGACGCCCGAGGCGCCCGTGAGCCCCGCCGCCGAGACGCCCGGCAGCACTGCACCCGGGGCTCCGCTGACGGCGCAGCGTTGTGCCTGCGGGCCCACACGTCGGCAGGTGCTGCGCGGCACCGGGGCGGTGGCGGGCGCCGTCGCCGGCGCGGGCGTGCTCGCCGCCTGCGTCGAGCAGAAGCCGACCCCGGAAGAGGCCGCGGCGTCCGCGAGCGCGGCCGGGGCGGGGACCGTCGTCGTCGCGCTCGCGGACGTGCCGGTGGGTGGCGCCGTGTCCGCGAAGGTGGGCGGCCAGGACGTGCTCGTCACCCAGCCGACGCAGGGGGAGGTGCACGCCTTCAGCGCGATCTGCACGCACGCCGGGTGCACCGTCGCGCCGGGTGACGGGGAGCTCCTGTGCCCCTGCCACCAGTCGCGCTACGCGCTCACCGACGCCGCGGTCCTGGGCGGCCCTGCTCCTGAGCCGCTGCCCGCGATCCAGGTCGAGGTCTCGGGGTCCGACGTCGTCCTGGCGTGAGGTCGTCCTGGCACGAGGTCGTCCTGGCATGAGGTGGCGGGCGACCGGGCCCGGCGGTGTCGTCCGGCCCGGTCGGCCCGCGGAGGCAGTGCCGGTCAGCCCCGCATGTCCATGACCACCCTGCCGTCGATGGTGCCCGCGATCATCTCGTCGAAGATCGCGTTGATGTCGCCGAGGGGGCGCACGGAGTAGGTCGGCGCGACCTTGCCACGGGCGAAGAAGTCCAGCGCCTCGGCCATGTCCTTGCGCGTCCCGACGATCGAGCCTCGCACGGTGAGGCCGAACAGGACCGTGGTGAAGATGTCCAGCGGGAACTTCTCCGGGGGCAGCCCCACGAGCGAGACGGTGCCGCCACGGCGGAGAGCCCCCACGGCCTGGGGGAACGCGTGCGCGTTCACCGCCGTCACGAGGGCGCCGTGGACGCCTCCGCCCGTCCCCTCCCGCAGCTCCGCGGCCGCGTCGGCCGACGTCGCCGCGTTGACCGTGACCTCGGCACCGTGCTTGCGCGCCAGGGCGAGCTTCGTCTCGTCGACGTCGACCGCGGCGACGCGGCGGCCCATCGCGACCGCGTACTGGACGGCGATGTGGCCGAGCCCGCCGATGCCGGAGACGAGCACCCACTCGCCCGGCTGGGTGTCGGTGACCTTGAGGCCCTTGTAGACGGTCACTCCGGCACAGAGGATCGGCCCGACCGCCGACAGGTCGACGCCGTCGGGGATGATCGGCGCGTACCGCGAGTCCACGAGCATGTACTGGCCGAAGGAGCCGTCGACCGAGTAGCCGCCGTTCTTCTGGTTCGGGCAGAGGGTCTCCCAGCCGGTCTCGCAGTACTCGCACTCGCCGCAGGCGCTCCAGAGCCACGCGTTGCCGACGGTGTCGCCGACGGCGAGCCGCGTCACCTGGTCGCCCACTGCCACGACGTGGCCGACCCCCTCGTGGCCGGGGACGAAGGGCGGGGTCGGCTGCACCGGCCAGTCGCCGTGCGCGGCGTGCAGGTCGGTGTGGCACACGCCGGTGTAGTCGACCTTGACGAGGGCCTCGTGGGGTCCAGGGGTGGGGACCTGCCGGTCCTCGACGGAGAGCGGCTCGCCGAACGAGCGGACGACCGCGGCTTGCATGGTGCTCATCTCAGACTCCCTTCAACGGGGCCCTCGGGTCGGACCCCCCGGCGTGCTGTTGCTCCTTCGACGGTAGGCAGGAAAGGGGTGCCGCTGCTCTCCCAATGCTTGTGAAGCCTGTCACAAGCCGCAGGGTCAAGCCGTTCGATGCATGTGAAGTCGTTCACAAGCGCTGGATCCGGAGCGCTGCCGGGCGCCGAGTGTGCGAGCCCGGGCGGCGGCGCAGCCCGACGGCCGAGGGGCGGACGGCGGGCCCCGACGTCCTGGCGGTTCCGTAGACTGCCCGTGTGACCACCCCTCTGTCCGCCCCGGCGCCCGCGGGCGGGGTCGACGGCGCGCGGCTGCCGTTGCGCCCGGAGCTCGCCGACGAGGTGCCGTACGGCGCCCCGCAGCTCGACGTCCCCGTGCTGCTCAACGTCAACGAGAACCCGTACGCGCCGTCGGAGGCCGTCGTCGCCACGATCGCCCGGTACGTCGCCGACGCGGCACGGGGGCTCAACCGCTACCCGGACCGCGACTTCGCCGCCCTGCGCGGGGACCTGGCCGACTATCTGGCGCTCGAGTCCGGGGTGCGCGTCGCGCCCGAGCAGGTCTGGGCCGCCAACGGCTCCAACGAGGTCATGCTGCACCTGCTGCAGGCGTTCGGCGGCCCCGGACGCACGGCGGTGTCGTTCGCGCCCACCTATTCCATGTACCCCGAGTACGCCAGGGACACCCATACCCGCTGGGTGACCGGTCGTCGTGAGACGGACTTCACGCTCGACGTCGACCACGCGGTCGCGACGATCGAGGAGGTCCGGCCGTCGGTGGTGCTGCTGGCCAGCCCGAACAACCCGACCGGCACCGCGCTCCCGCTCGCGACCGTGGAGGCGGTCCTGGCCGCCGCGGCCCGCGTCGAGGTGCCCGACGCGCCCGAGCACGCCGGGCGGCGTGCCGGCGCGGTCGTCGTGGTGGACGAGGCCTACGCCGAGTTCCGGCGCCCCGGCACCCCGTCCGCGCTGGAGCTGCTCGCCGGGCACCCGCACCTCGCCGTCACGCGCACGATGTCGAAGGCCTTCGCCGCGGCGGGCCTGCGGCTCGGCTACCTGGCCGCGTCGCGGGAGCTCGTCGACGCCCTCCGCGTCGTGCGGCTGCCGTACCACCTGTCCGCGGTGACCCAGGCGGCCGCGCGCGGCGCCCTGGCGCACCACGACGAGCTGCGCGCCCAGGTGCGCGGCCTGCGCGACGAGCGCGACGACCTCGTGGCCTGGCTGCGGGCGCAGCGCGTCGACGGCCGCCCCCTGCGGGTGGCCGACTCCGACGCGAACTTCGTGCTGTTCGGGACGTTCGACGACCGGCACGCCGTCTGGCAGCGCCTGCTCGACCGCGGCGTCCTGATCCGGGAGACCGGCCCGGAGGGCTGGCTGCGGGTCTCGGTGGGCACACCCGCGGAGAACGCGGCCTTCCGGGCCGCCCTCACCGAGGTCGTCACCGGCGCCGACGCGCCCGAGAAGGAGGACTGATGCAGCACCGCACGGCCCGCGTGGAGCGCACGACGAGCGAGTCGAGCGTCGTCGTCGAGCTGGACCTCGACGGCACCGGGCGCACGGAGATCTCGACCACCGTGCCGTTCTACGACCACATGCTCACGGCGCTCGGCAAGCACTCCCTGATCGACCTGACGGTGCGTGCCACGGGAGACACCCACATCGACGCGCACCACACCGTCGAGGACGTCGCGATCGTCCTGGGGGAGGCCCTGCGCGAGGCGCTCGGCGACAAGCGCGGGATCTCGCGCTTCGGTGACGCCACGGTGCCCCTGGACGAAGCGCTCGCGCTGGCGGTCGTCGACGTGTCCGGCCGCCCGTACCTCGTGCACTCCGGCGAGCCGGAGGGGCAGGAGTACCACCTCATCGGCGGCCACTTCACCGGATCCCTCACGCGCCACGTGCTCGAGTCGCTCGCGCACCACGCGGGCATCTGCCTGCACGTACGGGTCCTCGCCGGTCGCGACCCGCACCACATCGTCGAAGCCCAGTTCAAGGCGCTGGCCCGTGCGCTGCGCGCCGCCGTCGCCCCCGACCCCCGCGTCGAGGGCGTCCCGTCCACGAAGGGTGCGCTGTAGCCGCATGACCACCGATCGCGACCAGCACCAGGACGTGCCGGACGAGCTGCCCGAGGGCTTCGAGGTCCCCGACGACCTGTCCGGGCTCGACGGCGCGTCCGCCGACCCCGAGCTGGCGGTCCTCATCACGCAGATCGCCGGCGCGGAGCCGTTGGCGGCCGCCTGTGCGCTCGCGGAGCTCGACGTCGACGCCGCGCCCACGCCGGTGGGCGCCCTCGCCGTCCTGCGCGACACCGGCGGCGACACCCCGGCCCGCGCCGCCGCGTCGATCTCGAAGCTCGTCGCCGGGGTGCCTCTCGTCCTCGTGACCCGGCGGGGCGAGCAGCTCACGTGCGTGCGCTACGCGGACGGCGCGGCAGAGGGCGAGCTCCCGCCCGGCCTGGTGCTGGGCGGCGCGCCGGAGGCTCTCGAGGACCTCGTCACGGGGCAGCTCACCGTGGCCGACCTGCCCGGCGTCGTGCCGTCGGCGAGCATCGGCCGGTTCAAGGCGATGCGGATGCTCACGGGCGCCGCGCGCAAGGCTCGCAAGAAGCAGCAGTAGGGAGTCACATGCCGGAGACGACGCCGGGCACGACGCCGGGCACGACGCCGGACCCCGCCGGTCAGGGGGAGCGACGGCCCGATCTCGCGGCCGCGCAGACGGCCGCGGGCATCGCGCCGCTGCTGCCGCACGGGGGTGCCGCGGCGGACCTCAACCCTGCGCCCGCGGTGGCACGTGCCGACGGGCGACGCCGGGTCGTGGTGCTCGACTACGGGTTCGGCAACGTCCGGTCGGCCGTGCGCGCGCTCGAACGGGTCGGCGCCGACGTCGAGCTCACCGCCGACCTGACGCGTGCCACCGAGGCCGACGGCCTCGTCGTGCCCGGGGTGGGCGCCTTCGCCGCCTGCATGGCCGGGCTGCGGGCCGTCCGCGGCGACCAGGTGGTCGACCGCCGTCTCGCCGGAGGCCGGCCCGTGCTCGGCATCTGCGTCGGCATGCAGGTCATGTTCGACGCGGGGGTGGAGCACGGGGAGCGGGCCGAGGGGCTGGGCGAGTGGCCGGGCGTGGTCGAGCGCATCGACGCGCCGGTGGTGCCGCACATGGGCTGGTCGCCGGTCGAGGTGCCCGAGGGCTCTCGCCTCTTCGCGGGGGTGGAGCACGAGCGGTTCTACTTCGTGCACTCCTACGCGGCACAGGAGTTCACCCAGGGGCACGACGGCGAGGCCGACCCGCGGTACACGCCCCCGCTGGTCACCTGGGCGCGGCACGGCGCTCCCGGCTCCGAGGCACGGTTCGTCGCGGCCGTCGAGAGCGGACCGCTGTCCGCCACGCAGTTCCACCCCGAGAAGTCCGGCGACGCGGGCGCGACCCTGCTGGAGAACTGGGTCCGCTCGCTCTGACACCCCGCCGGACCACCCACCACGCACCGAAGAGCTGGAGAGACACCCCATGACCGAACGCCTCGTGCTGCTGCCCGCCGTCGACGTCGCCGACGGCCAGGCCGTCCGCCTCGTGCAGGGAGAGGCCGGCTCCGAGACGTCCTACGGCGACCCCCTGGCCGCCGCCCGCGACTGGCAGGCGGGCGGCGCCGAGTGGATCCATCTCGTGGACCTGGACGCCGCCTTCGGACGCGGGTCGAACGCCGAGCTGCTCGCGCAGGTCGTGGCCGAGCTGGACGTCCAGGTCGAGCTGTCGGGCGGTATCCGTGACGACGCGTCGCTCGAGCGCGCCCTGGCCACGGGCGCGCGTCGCGTCAACATCGGCACCGCCGCCCTCGAGGACCCGGAGTGGACCGCCCGCGTCATCGCCGAGCACGGCGACGCGGTCGCGGTGGGCCTGGACGTGCGCGGCACCACCCTCGCCGCCCGTGGCTGGACCCAGGAGGGCGGCGACCTGTGGGAGGTTCTCGCCCGCCTCGACGACGCCGGGTGCGCGCGATACGTCGTCACGGACGTGACCAAGGACGGCACGCTGCGCGGCCCGAACGTCGAGCTGCTGCGGGAGGTCGCCTCGCGCACGCCCGCGAAGGTGGTCGCGTCGGGCGGCATCTCGTCGCTCGCCGACCTCGAGGCGCTGCGCGCCCTCGTGCCGGACGGCGTCGAGGGCGCCGTCGTGGGCAAGGCGCTGTACGCCGGGGCGTTCACGCTTCCCGAGGCGCTCGACGTGGCGGGTCGGCCGTGACCGGCCCCGCCGCCGGACCGCAGGACGGCGGCGACGGCCGCGCGCTCCCCGGCCACCTGAAGTCCATCCAGCCCACGTCGCAGTTCGCGGGCGACGACGGCACCGCCGACCCGGAGCTCGCGCGTCTGCTGCGGGCCCACGCCGACGGTGCCGGCGCGCTGCAGGAGGTCGTGCGCCGCCTCGCGGCCACCCGGGTGCTCGTCCCCGTCCTCGCCGAGCTCGCCGTGGCCGACGTCGTCGAGCACGAGGGCCCGTCCGGCACGCAGGAGCTGCACGTCGACAAGGAGGCCGCCGCGGGCGTCGTGGCGATCGAGGCTCCCGACGGCCGCCGCGCGCTGCCCGTCTTCACGTCCGTCGAGTCGATGCGGGCCTGGCGTGCCGACGCCCGTCCGGTGCCGGTCGAGGCCGCGCGTGCGGCGCTGTCCGCCGTCAGCGAGGACTGGTCGCTGCTCGTGGTGGACCCCGCCGGGCCCGCCACCGCCCTCGTGCCCCGCCCCGCGGTGTGGGCGCTGGCCCAGGGCGAGGAGTGGCGTCCTGCGCTCGTCGAGGGCCCTGGCGGCGCGGTCGAGGTGGAGGCGGAGGTCGCGACAGCGGTCGCCGACGCCGCCGCCCCCGTGCAGCACGTCGTGCGGGCCCATGCCGAGCGGGGCCGCCGCGCCGAGGTGGCCGTGGTGCTGGCCCTGGACCCGGGCCTGGACCGTGCCGGGCTGGACCGGGTCCTCGCGCAGGTGAACGCCCGGCTCGGCGCCTCGAGCGTGATCTCCTCGCGCGTCGACTCCCTGGAGCTCCGGGTCGGCGCCGCGCGCTGACCGCCGCTACCGGGACGGGGGCGGGGTCTCCTCGGTCGGCTGCTCGGTCGGCTGCTCGCTCGGCTGCGCGGTCGGCTGGTCACAGGGTGGGAGCGGCTGGAACCCGTCGGCATCGTCGAGCACCCGCTCCAGCGTGGAGACGGGCACCAGCAGCGACCGGTCGTCGGAGGTCTTCGCGTAGACCACGCCGATGACGCGGCCGTCCGCGTCGAGGGCCGCGGACCCGGACGAGCCGGGCTCGACCGGCGCGTCCGTGAGCAGCACCTCGCCCAGGTTCTCGTGCAGAGGGTCGGTGGTCGGCCCGATCACCTCGCCCGCCGTGACGGTGAGCCGTCCGCCCTCGGGGTAGCCCACCACGGTCACGGCGTCGCCCGGCTCGGGGTCGGCACGGGCGAGCGTCGGGTGGCTGGGCAGCGGGTCCGCGGTGCGTACCAGTGCGAGGTCGGCCAGGGACGCGCTGCCGGCGGCGGCGACCTCGAGGTCTCGACCGTCGTACGTGCTGACCTCGAGCGACTCGGAGTCCGCCACGACGTGCCGGTTGGTGATCAGGGTGTGCTCGTCCACGGCGAACCCTGATCCGGTGGACAGGCCGTCGCACCCGACGTTGCGGATGCGCACCGCCATCCGCTGCACGGTGTCGAAGCCGTCGGGGGACAGCGCCTGCGCCCCGCGCGGGTCCAGCGAGGGTGGCGCGGAGGCCGTCCCGCCCGTGGGGACGACGTCCTCCGGGACGGGACCGGGCACCGACGGCAGGACACCGCAGCCGGCGAGAGCGGTCGCGAGGAGCGCGACGGACGCCGTGCGGGCGGCGCCGGACGCCCGCGGTGCGCCCGGTCGCCTCACTGATCGAGCTCCTGCTTGAGCTGGTCGCTCGCCTTCGACGCCTGCCGGCACAGCGTGCCGACGTCGGCGGCGAACCGGTCGAGGTCCTTCGCGTCGTACGCGTCCCGGTCCTCGAGGGAGGTGATGAGCCGGGCCTGCGCGTCCACGCAGTCGCCGAGGGCCGTGGTCACGACGCCCGCGGCCTCGCTCACCCGCTTCTGGTAGTCGAGGTACTGCTGCGAGGCGACGTTCTCGTCGCCGAGCTGGGCCTTCTCGTTCGCCAGGTCCGTGATGCGGGAGGTCGCGGTCGCGAGCTGCTCGCGGGCGGCGACGAGCTCGGCGTCGGTGGCGTGCAGCTGGGCGTCGAGGTCCGCGACCCGGTCGGCGTAGCCACGGGCCTCGTGCTCCCATGCCGCGCTGTGCTCCTGCCAGCGCGTCGTGGTGACCCACAGGTACGCGCCCAGGCCGAGCGCGAGCGCGAGCAGCACGGCCAGGACGACGACCACCGTCGTGCGCCGGTCGTGATGCTCGTCGTGGCGCCGGGCTGCCCCGGCGCCGGCACCGGGCGGTACCGCCGGGCCCGGCGGCGGGTCCGGCGGCGGCGGCCAGGCGGACGGCGTGGACATGTCAGACGACGGAACCCGTGTACTTCTCGCCCGGGCCCTCGCCGGGAGCGTCGGGGACGACGGACGCCTCCCGGAACGCCAGCTGCAGGGTGCGCAGCCCGTCCCGCAGGGAGCGGGCGTGCTGGTTGCCGACGTCGGGGGCGCTCGCCGTGACCAGTGCGGCGAGCGCGGTGATCAGCTTGCGCGCCTCGTCGAGGTCGAGGTGGTCCTGCGCCTCGGCGTCCTCGGCCAGGCCGCACTTCACGGCGGCCGCGCTCATGAGGTGCACGGCGGCGGTCGTGATGACCTGGACGGCGGGGACGTCGGCGATGTCGCGCGTCGCGTCGTCCTCCACGGTCGTGGCCGGGACGGCGTCGGGGGAGGGGGTCGCGTCGGGGGTGGTGCTCATGGGGTCCATCTTCGCATCGGGGCGGGTGGGTGACGACGGCCGAGGCCGGGCCCCGACGGGACCCGGCCTCGGCGTGCGCGTGGTGCGTCGGTCAGATGCCGACCGGCTCCACGTCGGGACCGGAGCCGACGGCGACTGGCCGGGGCGTGCGCCCGGCCTCGACCTCGGCGCGCAGCTTGGCGCCCAGCTCGGCGTCGACGTTGGTCCAGTACTCGTAGAACCGCTCGCGGATCACGTCGATCGTGATCGCGAGGCCCTGGCCGGTGAGGGTCTCGAGGAATCGCGCCTTGGCGGCGTCGTCGAACACCTCGCGGTAGAGCGTCCCGGCCTGGCCGAAGTCGGAGTCCTCCGCGTGCAGCGTCTGGGCGGAGCGCAGCAGCGCGCCGTCCGACTCCCAGGCGGACTCGACGCCGCGCTCCGGGTCGGCCGACGGGCCGCCCACGGCACCGAACGAGTTCGGGGTGTAGACGCGGTGCTCGGGTCCGTTGAAGTGGTACTGCATCGGGCCCTCGTGCATGTAGTTCGACACGGAGGCGGCGTGCGGCTGGTTGACCGGCAGCTGGTTGAAGTTCGCGCCGATGCGGTGGCGGTGCGCGTCGTTGTAGGCGAACACGCGGGCCATCAGCATCTTGTCCGGCGAGATGCCGGTGCCGGGCACCTGGTTGCCCGGCGAGAACGCGGCCTGCTCGATCTCCGCGAAGAAGTTCCGCGGGTTGCGGTTCAGGGTGAACGTGCCGACCTTGATGAGCGGGTAGTCCGCGTGCGGCCACACCTTGGTCATGTCGAACGGGTTGAACCGGTAGGACTTGGCGTCCTCGTAGGGCATCACCTGGACGTTGACGTCCCACGAGGGGAACTCGCCGCGCTCGATGGCCTCGTACAGGTCGCGGCGGTAGTAGTCCGCGTCCTCGCCGGCGATGCGCTCGGCGTCCTCGGCGCCGATGTTCTCGACACCCTGCTGGCTGATGAAGTGGTACTTCACCCAGAAGCGCTCGCCCTCGGCGTTGACCCACTGGTAGGTGTGCGAGCCGTAGCCGTTCAGGTGGCGCCAGGACTTCGACAGGCCGCGGTCGCCCATGACGTAGGTGACCTGGTGGGCCGTCTCGGGGGAGAGGGTCCAGAAGTCCCACTGCATGTCGGCGTTCCGCAGGCCGGAGCCGCCGAGCCGCTTCTGGGAGTGGATGAAGTCCGGGAACTTCATCGCGTCACGCAGGAAGAAGACCGGCGTGTTGTTGCCGACGATGTCGAGGTTGCCCTCGGTCGTGTAGAAGCGCAGCGCGAAGCCACGGACGTCGCGCCAGGTGTCGGGGGAGCCCTGCTCGCCCGCGACGGACGAGAAGCGCAGGAGCGTCTCGCTCGTCGCGCCCTTCTGGAAGACCGCGGCGCGGGTGAAGCGCGACACGTCCTCCGTGACGACGAGCTCGCCGAAGGCGCCGCCGCCCTTGGCGTGGGGGTTGCGCTCGGGCACGCGCTCCCGGTTGAACGAAGCGAGCTTCTCGACCAGGTAGCGGTCGTGCAGGACGGTGGGCCCGTCCGCGCCCACGGTCAGCGAGTGCGCGTCGCTCGCCACCGGGGTGCCGGTCTGCGTCGTCGTGAACGGCGTCGTCATGTGATGACGTCCTCTCTCAGGGGGTTTCCGGTTCAGATGGTGGTGCTGGTCGCGGCTGCCGGGACGGGGTCGGCAGCGCAGGCGGGGCACAGGCCCCAGAAGGTGACCTCGGCGAGGTCGACGGCGAAGCCGCTGGTCGCGCTCGGCGTCAGGCAGGGCGCGTGCCCCACCGTGCAGTCGACGTCCGCGACGGCGCCGCACGAGCGGCACACCACGTGGTGGTGGTTGTCGCCCGTGCGCCGCTCGTACCGGGCGGGGTGCCCGGCAGGTTCCATGCGACGCAGGAGCCCGGCCGACGTGAGCGCGTGCAGGCAGTCGTAGACGGCCTGCACGGACACCGAGCCGAGATCGGCCCGCACCGCGCGCACGACGTCGTCCGCGGTGGCGTGCTGGTGCTCCGAGAGCGCACGGAGGACGGCGAGCCGGGAGCCGGTGACGCGCAGGCCGTGCTCCCGGAGCAGCAGGTCGTCCGTCCTCGCCGTGGTCATGGCGCCGACCCTGCCACACTTTCTGGAACGATTCCAGTAAAGCCCATGGGGCGGTCCGGGCGGTCCCGGGCCGGGCCGACGTCGAGCGGCGCAGGGGCGGCAGGTGGTGGCCGGGTGCTGGCCGGGAGGCGCTCGTCACAGCGACCGACGTCGAGGCGAACGCGTGCTAGCCTTAATGGCTGACCGACCTGGTCCGTGCGTACGACGCTCCGAGCGAGCGTCGTCGTCGGGTCCAGGTGCATCAAGTGGATCTCATCCCACCCGAGCACCGACCGAGCGCCCCGGCGCCGACAGGGGCCGGGTCCCGGTCGGGGGCTCCTCGTGGGCACCCGCCTCGGTCGTCGGAGCGCTCGCGCCCCGGCGTCGGTAGATGGCCTCCACCTGTGCTCAGGTCGGGGGCCTTTCCCGTCCCTGACGGTCTACCGACGAGTTCCTAGGAGCATCACCATCAGCGAGCCTCGCATCAACGATCGGATCCGCGTCCCCGAGGTCCGACTCATCGGCCCGGGCGGGGAGCAGGTCGGCGTGGTCGCCACGGGAGTCGCCCTGAAGCTTGCCCAGGACGCCGACCTCGACCTCGTCGAGGTGGCCCCGGACGCCCGTCCGCCCGTCGCCAAGCTCATGGACTTCGGCAAGTTCAAGTACGAGTCGGACATGAAGGCGCGCGAGGCGCGGCGCAACCAGGCGAACACGGTCCTCAAGGAGATCCGGTTCCGCCTGAAGATCGACCCGCACGACTACGGCACCAAGAAGGGCCACGTCGTCCGCTTCCTCGAGGCGGGGGACAAGGTCAAGGTCATGATCATGTTCCGTGGTCGTGAGCAGTCCCGCCCTGAGATGGGCGTGCGCCTCCTGCAGCGGCTGGCGGAGGACGTCGCCGAGCTCGGCTTCGTCGAGTCGATGCCGAAGCAGGACGGGCGCAACATGACCATGGTGCTCGGCCCGGTGAAGAAGAAGGCCGACGCCAAGGTCGAGCAGCGCAAGCGGTCCACCGAGATCAACGCGCAGCGCAAGACCAAGTCGGAGGTCAAGGCCGAGGCGCGTGCGCGCGCCGAGGGCGACGTCGCGCCGGTCGACTCGCCGGTCGACACCGAGCCCGCAGCGCCCGCGGAGACCGTCGAGCCGGTCGCGTCGGAAGCGCCCCGGACGCCGGCCGTCGAGGAGTCCTCGGTCGCCACGGCGAGCGAGCCGACTCCTGCGCCGGAGCCCGAGCCGACCCCCGAGCCCGAGCCCACCCCCGAGCCCGAGCCGAAGCCGGTCGACGAGCCCGTCGCCGAGCCGAAGCGTGCGGCCACGCCCAAGCCGGCGGCCGAGAAGAAGCCGACGGCGGAGAAGAAGCCGGCAGCCGAGAAGAAGGCGAGCGCCCCGGCGCCCGCCCCCCGGCCTGCCGCGCCCAAGCCCGCCTCGGCGGGTGCCGCCAAGCCGGCGGCCCCGCGGCCTGCGGCACCTCGGCCGAAGCCCAGCCCCCGCCCGGGACGCTGACGCTACTGACCATCTAGGCACCGGGTCGGCCTGCCGGCCCCGGTCCGCACACGTCACCCGCCCACCCGGGCGGATGACCGACACGAGGAGATACGGCAGTCATGCCGAAGAACAAGACGCACTCCGGCGCCAAGAAGCGCTTCAAGGTCACCGGCAGCGGCAAGCTCATGCGTGAGCAGACCAACGCTCGTCACTACCTGGAGCACAAGTCCAGCCGCCGCACCCGTCGTCTGGCTCAGGACCAGGTGGTCTCGGCCGCCGACACCAAGACCATCAAGAAGCTGCTCGGCAAGTGACCCGCCCGGGCGGATCGCGCCGTCGACGATGAACTCGTCGCACGCGGCCGCCGGCAGCACTTCCGGACCCGACACTGCAAGGAGCATCACGTGGCACGCGTGAAGCGGGCGGTCAACGCCCACAAGAAGCGCCGTACGACCCTCGAGCGCGCCAGCGGCTACCGCGGCCAGCGTTCGCGCCTGTACCGGAAGGCGAAGGAGCAGGTCACCCACTCCCTCGTCTACTCGTACCGCGACCGCAAGGCGAAGAAGGGCGACTTCCGCAAGCTGTGGATCCAGCGCATCAACGCTGCGTCCCGCGCGCAGGGGCTGACCTACAACCGCCTCATCCAGGGCCTCAAGGCCGCTGGTGTCGAGGTCGACCGTCGCATGCTCGCCGAGCTCGCGGTCAACGACGTGGCGGCGTTCAACGCGATCGTCCAGGTCGCCAAGGACGCGCTGCCGGCTGACGTCAACGCGCCGAAGGCCGCCTGAGCCACCGCTCAGCACCCGGACGCCCGGACACCCCTGACCTGTCGATGCCCCGCATCCCCGACGTGACGCTCGCCAACCCGCGAGCGGACCGGGTCAAGCAGGTCAGGGCGCTGTCCGGGCGTCCTGCGCGTTCCCGGCACGGGCAGTTCCTCGTCGAGGGGCCGCAGGGCGTGCGCGAGGCCGTGCGGCACGCGGCCGCCGACGTCCGGGACCTGTACCTCACGCAAGCCGCCGCCGAGCGCTACGTCGAGATCGTCGACGCCGCGCTCGAGGCCGGGCTCCGAGTCCATCTCGGCACCGGCGAGGTGCTGGAGGCGATGAGCCCGGACGCCCAGGGCGTCCTCGCCGTCGTCCGGTCCCGCGCGCTCGCGCTCGACGACGCGCTGCGGGGGATCGCCGGGCGGCCCTTGCTGGTCTCGGTGCTCGCGAACGTCCGCGACCCGGGCAACGCGGGCACGGTGATCCGCGCGTCCGACGCCGCCGGCGCCGACCTCGTGGTGCTCGCCGGCGAGAGCGTCGACCTGCACAACCCGAAGGTCGTCCGCTCCACCGCGGGCTCTCTCTTCCACCTGCCCGTCGTGACGGGGCTGCCGCTCGCCGACGTCGTGGCCGCCGTGCGCGGCGCGGGCTGCGTCGTCCTCGCCGCCGACGGCGCGGGACCGCACGACCTCGACGACCTTCTCGACGTGGCCGGCTCCGCGCCGGACGACGGCCGGCCCGACCTGTCGGGCTCGACCGCCTGGGTCTTCGGCAACGAGGCGTGGGGCCTGCCCGAGGCCGACCGCGCCCTGGCCGACGCCGTCGTGCGTGTGCCGATCCGAGGCCGCGCCGAGTCGCTCAACCTGGCCACGGCCGCCACCGTCTGCCTGTACGCGAGCGGACGCGCCCAGCGATGACGCGGGGCGGGCCGGCGCGGTCCGGTCCGCGTCTGCCGCGACGGTCGTCGAAGCCCTCTGCCGACCGCCCCGGACGCCTCCCGTCCGTGCACCGCGCCCGTGAATAGCATGGGCGGATGCGTCTGTTCACGGCCGTGTACCTGTCCGCCGCTGCGGGCGCTCACCTGGAGCTCGCTCTCGCCGGCGTGGGGGGTGCCGCCGTGGCCGACCCCGGGCGCGGTCTGCGGTGGGTCCCGCCCGACCAGCGCCACGTGACCCTCGCCTTCCACGGCGACGTGCCCGACGGCGCGGTGCCCGGTTATGTCGACGCCCTGCACGTCGCCCTCGCCGACGTGCCGCCGTTCGAGCTGTCCCTGACCGGCAGCGGCTCTTTCGGGGGCCGGACCCTCTGGGTCGGCGTGGCCGGGGCGGTGGACGTCCTGCGCCGGGTCGCGGACCTCGTGCAGGACGCCGCCGTCGGCGTCGCGGGGCTGCCCGCCTCGGACCGGGCTTCTGGCCGACCGCACCTCACGGTCGCGCGCGCGACGCTGCGGTCCGCCGAGGGGCGGCGGCAGGTCGCCGGCGCACGGGGCGGGTCGCGCCGCCCGCGCGGCCGGGAGCAGGAGGGGTCGCCCCTGGTGCCGTGGGCACAGGCCCTCGCCGTGTACCGGGGACCCGCGTGGGAGGTGGACGCCGTGCACGTCGTCGCCTCCCGGCTGGGGGAGGGGCGCTCCGGCGGCCCGGTGCACGAGGACGCCGCGGTCGTCCCGCTGGCGAGCCGCGACGCGTCGGGCGGCCCCGTGCCATCATGGGAGGCGTGACACGCCGCGACCGCCGATTTACCGGGCCCGCCACGGGCCCGGCACCGGCTGCGCCCGCGCGCTGAACGCGCGCGGCACCGCGGACGCCGACCTGACCGGCCCGGGCGGGCACATAAACTGACCCCCGCCGCCACAGCCCTCGCAGGGACCCTCTCAGGAAGGCACGCATGTCCACGCCCGCACCCACCCCAGACCTCGGCCCCGACCCGCTCGACGTCGGCGCGCTCGACGCCGCCGTCTCCGACGCCCTCGCCGCGGTCGCCGCGGCGCGCGACCTCGACGAGCTCAAGGCCGTCCGCAGCGCCCACACGGGGGACCGGAGCGCCCTCGCGCTGGCGAACCGCGCCATCGGCACCCTCCCCGGCCCCGACAAGGCTGCCGCCGGCAAGAACGTGGGACCCCGCCGCGGCCGCGTGAACCAGGCGATCACCGCACGCCAGGCCGAGCTCGAGGCCGAGCGGGACGAGCGTGTCCTCGTCGACGAGGCCGTCGACGTCACGCTGCCGACCGACCGGCGCCCGGTCGGCGCCCGGCACCCGATCGAGCTGGTGCAGGAGCGCATCGCGGACTTCTTCGTCGGGCTCGGCTGGGAGATCGCCGACGGGCCCGAGGTCGAGGCGGAGTGGTTCAACTTCGACGCCCTGAACTTCGACCAGGACCACCCGGCGCGCCAGATGCAGGACACGTTCTACGTGGAGGGGGAGGGCGGCAAGCCGTCGAACCTCGTGCTGCGCACGCACACGTCGCCGGTCCAGTCCCGCTCGCTGCTCGAGCGGGGGGTCCCGCTGTACGTCGCGTGCCCGGGCAAGGTCTTCCGCACGGACGCGCTCGACGCCACGCACACCCCGGTCTTCCACCAGGTCGAGGGCATCGCCATCGACAAGGGCCTGACGATGGCGAACCTCGTCGGCACGCTGGACGCGTTCGCGCGGGCGATGTTCGGGCCCGAGGCGCGCACGCGGTTGCGGCCGAGCTTCTTCCCCTTCACCGAGCCCAGCGCGGAGATGGACCTGTGGTTCCCGCAGAAGAAGGGCGGGGCCGGCTGGATCGAGTGGGGCGGCTGCGGCATGGTCAACCCGAACGTCCTGCGGGCGGCCGGGATCGACCCCGAGGAGTACCAGGGCTTCGCCTTCGGGATGGGCATCGAGCGCACGCTCATGCTGCGTCACACGATCGCGGACATGCACGACATCGTGGAGGGCGACGTGCGCTTCTCCACCCAGTTCGGGACGGAGATCTGATGCCTCGCATCGTCACTGACTGGCTCGGCGAGCACGTCGAGCTGCCGGCGGACCTCACGGCGGAGCAGCTCGCCGCCGCGCTGGTGAAGGTCGGGCTGGAGGAGGAGGAGATCCACCCGGCCGCCGTCACCGGCCCGCTCGTCGTGGGCCGCGTGCTCGCACAGACGCCCGAGCCGCAGAAGAACGGCAAGACCATCAACTGGTGCCTGGTCGACGTCGGCCCGGAGCACAACGCCGTCCAGATCAAGGGTGTCGACGACGCCGACGTGCCTGCCGGTGGCGCGCGCGGCATCGTCTGCGGGGCGCACAACTTCGGCGTGGGTGACCTCGTCGTGGTGTCGCTGCCCGGTGCCGTGCTGCCCGGTGGCTTCGCGATCGCCGCCCGCAAGACCTACGGGCACGTCTCCGACGGGATGATCTGCTCGGTGCGCGAGCTGGGCATCGGCGAGGACCACGACGGGATCCTCGTGCTCACCCGCGCGGGCTTCGACGCCGCGGACCTCACGCCCGGACAGGACGCGACCGCGCTGCTCGGTCTCGGCGACGAGGTGCTCGAGATCAACGTGACCCCGGACCGCGGGTACGCGTTCAGCTACCGCGGCGTGGCGCGCGAGTACGCGCACTCCACGGGTGCGCGGTTCACCGACCGCGGGCTGGCGGAGAACCTGGTCACGCCCCCGCCGGCCGCCACCGCGGACGGGTTCGCCGTGGAGGTCGACGACGCCGCGCCGATCCACGGGCAGGTGGGGTGCGACCGGTTCGTCACGCGCGTGGTGCGGGGCATCGACCCTGCCGCGCCGACGCCGTCGTGGATGAAGCGTCGTCTCGAGGGCTCGGGCATGCGGGCCATCTCCCTGGCCGTGGACGTCACCAACTACGTGATGCTCGACCTCGGTCAGCCCCTGCACGCCTACGACCTCGCCCAGGTGACGGCGCCGATCGTCGTCCGTCGTGCGGCGCCGGGCGAGCGGCTCACCACGCTCGACGACACCGACCGCGCGCTCGACGCCGAGGACCTGCTCATCACCGACTCGCCCGCGGGCGAGCGTGGCTCGCGGGTCCTGGGTCTGGCCGGCGTCATGGGCGGCGCGTCCTCCGAGGTGAGCGACGCCACGACGGACGTGCTGGTCGAGGCGGCGCACTTCGACCCGATCACCGTGGCCCGCACCGCGCGCCGCCACCGGCTGCCGTCCGAGGCGGCCAAGCGGTTCGAGCGCGGCGTGGACCCGCAGCTGCCTGCCGTCGCGGCGCAGCGCGTCGTCGACCTGCTCGTCGAGCTGGGCGGCGGCACCGCCGACGCCGCGGTCAGCGACCTGGACACGACGGTCGCACCGAAGTCCGTGCGCCTCGACGTCACCTTGCCCACCCGCCTGTCCGGCGTCGCGTACGACCGGTCGACGGTGGTGGGCATCCTCGAGCAGATCGGATGCACGGTGACGGACGCCGTCACCGGCGCGGCGGTGGACGCCGTCCGCGTGACCCCGCCGACGTGGCGCCCCGACCTCACCGAGCCGGCCGCGCTGGTCGAGGAGGTCGTGCGGATCGCGGGCTACGACCAGATCCCCTCGGTGCTCCCGGCCGCCATCGGCGGTCGCGGCCTCACCTCCGAGCAGCGAGCCCGCCGGACGGTGGCGCGCGCGCTGGCGGAGGCCGGTCTGGTCGAGGTGCTGTCCTACCCGTTCGTCGGCGAGGCGGACCTGGACGCGCTCGGGCTGCCGGACGAGGACGTGCGCCGGGTGACCCTGCGGCTGGCCAACCCGCTGGCCGACGACCGGCCGTTCCTGCGCGCCGACCTGCTCTCGACGCTGCTCGAGACGGCGCGCCGGAACGTCTCGCGCGGCCTGCCCGACGTGGCGGTCTTCGAGATCGGCCTGGTCACCCGACCGGTGCCGGGCACGCCGGCTCCGCCCCAGCTGCCGGTGGGCGTCCGCCCGGCCGAGGAGGACCTGGCGGCGCTCGTCGCGGCCGTGCCTGCTCAGCCGCGGCACGTCGCCGGCGTCCTGACGGGCCGGGCCGTGCCCGCCGGGTGGTGGGGAGACGGGCGGACCGCCGACTGGGCGGACGCGCTCGGCGCGGCGCAGCTCGTGGCCGTGCGCACCGGCGCGGAGGTCACCGTCGTGGCCGACTCGCGGACGATGCCCTGGCACCCCGGCCGCTGCGCGGCGCTGACGCTGGCCGACGGCACCGTCGTCGGGCATGCGGGGGAGCTGCACCCGAAGGTGGTCGAGGCGCTCGGCCTGCCCGCTCGTGCGTCGGCGTTCGAGCTCGACCTCGGCGCCCTGATCGCCGCGGGCGGCGACGAGCCGGTCGCCGCGTCGCCCGTCTCGGCGTTCCCGGCCGCCAAGGAGGACTTCGCGTTCGTCGTCGACGACGCCGTCCCCGCCGCGGACGTGCACGCCGCGGTCGTCGCGGGAGCGGGGCCGCTGCTGGAGGACGCGCACCTGTTCGACGTCTTCACCGGTGCCCAGGTGGGCGAGGGCAAGAAGTCCCTCGCCTACTCGGTGCGGCTGCGCGCCGCTGACCGCACCCTCACCGCGGACGACGTGCGAGCCGTCCGCGACGGTGTCGTCGCGGCGGCCGCCGAGAGCGTGGGGGCGGTGCTGCGTGGCTGACCAGGCCGCGACCGCCGCGACCGGCGCGACGCCGGGGCCGGAGGGCGCAGTCCCTCCGGCCCGCACGGCGCTGGTCACCGGCGCGAGCCGAGGCATCGGCCGGGCGGTCGCGGTCGGCCTGGCACGGGCCGGCCTGGACGTCGCCCTGCTGGCCCGGGACGGGGCGGCGCTGGCGGAGGTCGCCGCCGAGGTGCGGGGGCTGGGCCGCGTCGCCCTGGAGCTGCCGTGCGACGTCACGGACCTGCCTGCGGTGGCCGCAGCGGTCGGCCGGGCGGAGGCTCCCACGTCGGAGGGCGGGCTCGGCCGGGTCGACCTGCTGGTCAACAACGCCGGTCGTATCGACGCGGAGGTGCCGCTCTGGGAGGCCGACCCGGACGAGTGGTGGTCGGTGCTCGAGACCAACGTGCGCGGGCCGTTCCTGCTCTCGCGGCACGTGGTGCCGGGCATGCTGGCGCGCGGCGGAGGCCGTGTGGTGGAGCTCAACAGCGGTGCCGGGTCGCACGACAACGCCGAGGCCACGGCGTACAACGCGAGCAAGACCGCGCTCATGCGTCTCGGAGCCGGCCTGCACGCTGCCGGTCACGATCGTGGGCTGCGTGTCCTGGAGCTCGCCCCGGGTGTGGTGCGTACCGACATGACCGGCGCGATGCGCGCTCACGAGGGGCGGACGGACTGGACCCCGGTGGAGCGGACGGTGGCGCTGACGACGGCGTTCGCCCGTGGGGACCTGGACGCGTGCTCCGGCTGGTTCGTGCGTGCGTCCCACGACACCCCGGAGTCGCTGGCCCGGCTCGCGGCTCGGGCGTCGGCGCCGGCCGCGCGCCGGCTGCGGGTGCAGCCGGCGGCGGACGACGACCCGCTGACCGAGGTGCTCACCGGTCGCTGACCGTGGCACCCCGGCCGGGGGTTCACCGGCGCTCGTCGCGCCAGCGCACCCACTGCTCGACGAGGGACAGGTCGTAGTCGGGGCCGCTCGACCCGATGGTGAAGAGCGTCGCCCCGGCGTCGAGCAGGTCCTGCCCGACCTCTTCGGGCGGGGCCGACACGCCCACGGAGCGCTCCACGAGGGTCGCGGTGTCGCGCCCGACGGCCGCGCCGTGCTCGTCGAGGATCGCGGACTTGCGGGCGAGGGTGTCGACGTCGCCGAACGAGTGCCACACGTCGGCGTGCTCCGCCACCAGGCGCAGGGTCTTCTTCTCGCCCCCGCCGCCGATCAGGACCGGGATCTCGCGGGTCGGCGCGGGGTTGCCGGCGGCGAGCCGTGCCTTGATGCGGGGCAGGGCCTCGCCCAGCTCGGCGATGCGCGAGCCCGCGGTGCCGAAGTCGTAGCCGAACTGCTCGTAGTCCTTGGCGAACCAGCCCGCGCCGATGCCGAGGATCAGCCGGCCGCCGCTGATGTGGTCGACGGTGCGGGCCATGTCCGCGAGCAGCTCGGGGTTGCGGTACGAGTTGCAGGTGACGAGCGCGCCGATCTGCACGCGCTCGGTCTGCTCGGCCCACGCGCCGAGCATGGTCCAGCACTCGAAGTGCTTGCCGTCGGCGTCGCCGGACAGAGGGAAGAAGTGGTCCCAGTTGAAGATCACGTCGACCCCGGCGTCCTCCGCGCGCCGGACGGCGTCGCGGATCTGCGGGTAGTCGGCGTGCTGCGGCTGGAGCTGGACCCCGATGCGGATCGGGTGGGTGGTGTCGGTCACGGCCTGAGCCTACGACCGGCGGCCGGGGTCGTCGTCAGGCTGTCCGTGTCGCGACCGCGAACACCCGGCGGAACTCCAAGGGCGTGCCGAACGGACGTCGCGGGTAGGCGCCGCGCAGCTCTGCTCCGAGCTCGGCGTCGAACCGTGCGCGCAGGGACGTGCCGTGCGCGGCGTCGTGGGCGTCCAGGGCGTGCAGCACCGGCTGTGCGCCCGTCGCGGAGATCCAGCGCAGGACGGGGTCCTCGCCGCCGAGCACGTGCGTGTAGGTGGTCTCCCACGCGTCGACGGACCAGCCGGGGGCGGCGAGGATCTCCAGGTACTCGGCGGGGTCGGCGACGGCTCGTCGCTCCACCTGCCCGACGGCGGCGGCGTAGGGGGCGCGCGCCGCGACCTCCCGCAGCAGCCGGTGGCTGGGCGCGTCGTGGTTCCCGGGCACGGAGAACGCGAACGTCTGACGTGCTGTGGCGGCGAGCGCCGGGAGCAGGTCACGGTGCCCCGGCACCCACTGGAGGGTGGCGTTGCTGATGACGAGGTCGGCCTCGGGTGACGGACCTCGGCCGGCGGCGTGGTCGCGCACGTCGCCGAGCTCGTAGCGGCCGTCCGGGTCCGCCGTCCGGGCGCGCTCGATCATCGCGGGGGAGGAGTCGATCCCGACGAACGAGGCGTCCGGCCATCGTCCGCGCAGCACGGGGGTGAGGTGGCCGGGGCCACAGCCGAGGTCCACGATGCTCGCCGGTTCGCGCTGCACGCGGGCGAGGAGCTCGCCGTACGGGCGGGAGCGCTCGTCGGTGTAGCGCAGGTAGGCGGTGGGGGACCAGTCGGCCACGGCGAATCCTCTCGACGTCAAGTCTCTTGATGTCGAGAGACTAGCGGGAGACGAGTCCGGGCACCAGGCCGGGTCGGCCGCGCCCGAGATCCAGCTAGGGGACCAGGAGCACCTTGCCCGTCGTGGCTCGCCCTTCGAGGGCGCGGTGGGCCTGCTCGGCGTCGGCGAGGGCGAACGTCGCACCCACGCGGACGTCCAGGTCGCCCGACGCGGCGGCGCCGAGCACCTCGGACGCGCGCCACTCCAGCTCGGCGCGGGTGAGCGTGTAGTGCGCCAGCGTCGGCCGGGTGAGGTACAGGGATCCGCCGCTGTTGAGGCGCTGCGGGTCGAACGGCGGCACCTGGCCGGACGCGCCGCCGAACAGCACCAGGGTGCCGCGGGGCCGCAACGACGCGAGCGAGGCGTCGAACGTCGCTCGGCCCACGCCGTCGTAGACCACGTGCACGCCACGGCCGTCGGTGAGGTCGCGCACGACGGCGGGCAGCTCGGTGGCGAGGTCGTCCATGGCCGCGTAGTCCACGGTGTGCGCGGCCCCGGCCGCGGACGACAGGGCGGCCTTCTCGGGCGAGGAGACCGTGGTGATGACGCGGCCGCCGCGGGCCGTCGCGAGCTGGGTGGCGAGCAGCCCGACGCCGCCGGCGCCGGCGGTGAGCAGCACGTCGTGACCCGGGCCGACCTCGAAGGTGGACGCGACCAGATAGTGCGCGGTCATGCCCTGGAGCGGCAGGGCCGCGGCCGGCACGAGGTCGAGACCCGTGGGCACGGCCACGGCGTTCGTCGCGGGGACGACGGCGAGCTCGGCGTAGGAGCCGGGGGCCTCGTTCCAGGCCACCCGGTCGCCGACCACGAAGTTCTCGACGCCGTCGCCGAGCGCCTCGACGGTGCCCGCCCCCTCGACCCCCACGACGTGCGGGTAGTCCATCGGGTAGACGCCGCCGCGTCGGTAGGTGTCGATGAAGTTGACGCCGGCGGCCGCCACGCGGACGAGGAGCTCGCCGGGGCCGGGCGACGGGTCGGGCTGCTCGACGTACTCCAGGACCTCGGGACCACCCGCCGCGCGGGCCACGACTGCGTGCATGTCTCCGAGCCTACGCACCACCGTCGAGCGTCAGCCCGGCGGCAGGGGTCAGGGCATCCGCTCCCCGGCGCGCACCGGTGCGTCCAGGCGGTTGCCCGCCGGCGCGAGCGGGCAGGTCCATGCAGGGTCGTAGCGGCACGAGGGGTGGTAGGCGAAGTTCAGGTCCACGACGACGCGGCCGTCCGCGCCGCCGAGGTCGGCGCCCTTGGCGGTGTCGAGCAGGTAGCGGCCGCCGCCGTACGACCCGGAGCCGGCGGTGCCGTCGCGCAGCGGGACGAACAGCCCGCCGCCGTACTGGGCCAGCCACCAGGCGTCGAGCATGCCGAGGCCCGGCAGCTCCAGGATGCCGACCCGCTCCATCGTCGTGGTCCCGTCCGCGCCGGTGTCGACGGCGAGGGTGGCCGGCTCGGCCGCCTGCAGCGGCAGCTCGAACCGGAGCGAAGGGTCGTAGGGCCAGCACGGCAGGCCCGTCGAACGCAGCGGGTCGCCCGCGGGGAGCGGGCTCTGCGGGTGGGTGCGGAACAGGGTGTCGCGCCCGGCGCGCCACAGCCCGTGACCGTGGGCCGGGTCCGGCTCGGCGCGCACGGCCGCGTACAGCTGGGCGACCCGGCGTCGCCAGTCCGTGAGCTCGAGAATGGTCTGGGTGGAGGTCACGACGTCGACCCTATGCTTCGCCTGTGACCCGAGACACCTCCGCCACCTTCACCATCCGCCCTGCGACCGACGACGACTGGGCCGCCCTGTGGCCGATCGTCGAGGGCGTCGTCCGCGAGGGCGAGACGTACGTCTACCCGCCGGACCTCACGAGCGCGCAGGGGCGCGAGCTGTGGATGGAGCGGCCGCCGGGCGCGACCGTGGTCGCGCAGGGCGCGGACGGCACGGTGCTGGGCACGGCCAAGATGGGGCCGAACCGCCCCGGCCACGGCGACCACGTGGGCACGGCGTCCTTCATGGTGTCGCCCGCCGCGCGAGGCCTCGGGGTAGGCAGGGCGCTCGGTGAGCACGCGGTCGCCTGGCACCGGGAGCAGGGGTTCCGCGGGATCCAGTTCAACGCGGTCGTGGAGTCGAACGAGGTCGCCGTCCGCCTGTGGCGCTCGCTGGGGTTCGAGGTCGTCGGCACCGTCCCCGGTGCCTTCCGCAGCCCCGCCCACGGCTACGTCGGGCTGCACGTGATGTACCTGCCGCTGGTCGACTGACGACGCGGCCGCAGCGTGGGCGAGCGTCCCTGGCGGCATGCATAGGTATGTATAGTGCTGCATATGGTCAGCACTGAGTCGCGCACGTTCCGTGTCGCCGTCGCCGGTGCCTCCGGGTATGCCGGGGGCGAGTTCCTGCGCCTGGCGGCACGCCACCCCGCGCTGGAGGTCGGCACGCTCACGGCGCACTCGAACGCGGGGGCGCGGCTCGGCGCGCTGCAGCCGCACCTGCGTTCGCTCGCGCACCGCGTGCTGGAGCCGACCACCCCCGAGGCGCTCGCCGACCACGACGTCGTCGTCCTCGGCCTCCCGCACGGGGCGTCCGGCGAGATCGCCGCCCAGCTCCCGGACGACGTGCTCGTCCTCGACCTGGGCGCCGACCACCGCCTCACCTCGGCCGCCGACTGGGAGCAGTTCTACGGCTCGGCCCACGCGGGCACCTGGCCCTACGGGCTGCCCGAGCTGCTCCACGCCGACGGTCCGGGGACGGTCACCGGCACCCAGCGCGACCGCCTGGCCGGCGCACGACGCGTCGCCGTGCCCGGCTGCAACGTCACGGCCGTCACGCTCGGGCTCCAGCCCGGCGTGGCCGCCGGCCTGGTGAGCCCGGTCGACGTCGTCGCCGTGCTCGCCAACGGCTACTCGGGAGCCGGGAAGTCCCTCAAGCCGCACCTGCTCGCCGCCGAGGGACTCGGCTCCGCCGCCCCGTACGCGGTGGGGGGCACCCACCGCCACATCCCCGAGATCACCCAGAACCTGCGCGTCGCGGGGGCGGACGAGGTGTCGATCAGCTTCACGCCCGTCCTCGTCCCGATGTCCCGGGGCATCCTCGCGACCGTCACGGCCCGGCTCGCGCCCGGCCACGAGGGTGCCACCGCCGCCGACGTGCGCGCGGCCTGGGCCGACGCGTACGCGGACGAGCCCTTCGTCGAGCTGCTGCCCGAGGGACAGTGGCCCACCACCGCCGCCACCCTCGGTGCCAACACCGCGCTCGTGCAGGTCGCCCTCGACGAGGCCGCCGGCCGCGTCGTGACGGTCACCGCCGTCGACAACCTGGTCAAGGGCACCGCCGGCCAGGCGGTCCAGGCCATGAATCTCGCCCTCGGTCTGCCGGAGACGGCAGGCCTCGTCACCGAAGGAGTCGCACCGTGACCATCACCGCACCGGCCGGGTTCCGTGCCGCCGGCGTCGCCGCCGGCCTCAAGTCGACGGGGGCGCGCGACGTCGCGCTCGTCGTCAACGACGGTCCCCGACGCACGGCCGCGGCGGTGCTGACGACCAACCGTGTGCAGGCCGCTCCCGTGGTGTGGACCCGGCAGGCCGTGTCCGACGGCGCCGCGCGCGCCGTCGTCCTGAACTCGGGCGGCGCGAACGCGTGCACCGGGCCCGAGGGGTTCGGCGACACGCACCGCACGGCGGAGCACGTCGCCGCCGTGCTCTCGGCCGGCGCCGCGGACCCCCAGGACGAGGTCGGCGCGGGCGACGTGCTCGTGTGCAGCACCGGTCTCATCGGCGTGCGCCTCGACCTCGACGCCCTGCTCGGCGGCGTCGACGCGGCAGCGGCGGCGCTCGCGGCCGACGGCGGAGACGCCGCGGCCGACGCGATCCGCACCACCGACACCGTGTCCAAGCAGGCCCTCGCAGAACGGGACGGCTGGCGCGTCGGCGGGATGGCGAAGGGCGCCGGCATGCTCGCCCCCGGCCTCGCGACGATGCTCTCCGTGGTCACCACGGACGCCGTCGTCGACGCCGCCACGGCCGACGCCGCCCTGCGCGCCGCCACGGCCGCGACGTTCGACCGCGTCGACTCCGACGGGTGCATGTCGACCAACGACACGGTGATCCTGCTCGCCAGCGGCGCGTCCGGCGTCGAGGTCGGGCTCGAGGACCTGACCCACGCGGTCACCGAGGTCACGGCCTCGCTGGCGCGCCAGCTGGTGGCCGACGCCGAGGGGGCCAGCCACGACGTGGCCGTCACCGTCACCGGCGCCACGACCGAGGAGGCAGCGGTGACGGTCGCCCGCGCCGTGACCCGCTCCAACCTGTTCAAGGCGGCGATCTTCGGCAACGACCCCAACTGGGGGCGCATCGTGGCCGCCGTCGGCACGGTGCCCGAGGACGTCGCACCCTTCGACCCCCTGTCGCTCGACGTGACGGTCAACGGGGTGCAGGTGTGCCGGGCGCAGGGTGTGGGGGAGCCGCGCGAGCTCGTCGACCTCGCGTCGTCCCGGGAGGTCACCGTCGTGGTCGACCTCCACGCCGGCGACGCTTCCGCGACCGTGTGGACCAACGACCTGACGCACGACTACGTCCACGAGAACAGCGCGTACAGCTCATGAGCAGCGACGTGGTGAACGGGCTCGCACCCGAGCAGAAGGCCGAGGTGCTCCTCGAGGCGCTGCCGTGGCTCCAGGAGTTCGCGGACGCGCTCGTCGTCGTCAAGTACGGCGGGAACGCCATGGTCGACGACGAGCTCAAGGCCGCGTTCGCCCAGGACATGGTCTTCCTGCGCCAGGTCGGGCTGCGCCCGGTGGTGGTGCACGGCGGGGGACCGCAGATCAACGCGATGCTGGAGCGCCTCGACATCCACAGCGAGTTCCGCGGCGGGCTGCGCGTCACGACCCCGGAGGCCATGGAGGTGGTGCGCATGGTCCTCACGGGCCAGGTGTCGCGCGAGCTCGTGGGCCTCATCAACGCGCACGGACCCCACGCCGTCGGGCTCTCGGGCGAGGACGGCGGCCTGTTCGGCGCGGTGCGCCGGCACGCGGTCGTCGACGGGGAGCCGGTGGACGTGGGCCTCGTCGGCGACGTCGTCGAGGTCCATCCGTCCGCCGTGCAGGACCTGCTCGACGCCGGCCGCATCCCCGTCGTGTCGACGGTCGCGCCCGACGTGGACGACCCCACCCAGGTGCTGAACGTGAACGCCGACACGGCAGCCGCGGCGCTCGCCGTCGCGCTCGGCGCCTCGAAGCTCATCGTCCTCACCGACGTCGAGGGCCTGTACACCTCGTGGCCCGACAAGGACTCGCTCGTCGAGGAGATCGCGGCGCCGGAGCTCGCCGCGCTGCTGCCGAGCCTCACCGCCGGCATGGTGCCCAAGATGGAGGCGTGCCTGCGGGCCGTGCAGGGCGGCGTGCCGCGTGCCACCGTCATCGACGGGCGGCAGCCGCACTCCGTGCTCCTGGAGGTCTTCACCACCCGCGGCAACGGGACCATGGTGGTGCCGGGCGCGGCGCCCTCGGCCACCGGCACCGTCGCGGCCGTCCCGAACAGCAAGGAGGCGGGCGCATGAGCGACCCTGCGACCACCGTGGCACCCCTGGAGTCCGTGAGCGGCGGCGCTCTGGCCGAGGCCTCGAACGCCGCCTGGACCGGCCGGTACACCCACGCGGTGATGGACACCTTCGGGCCGCCCCAGCGTGTGCTGGTCCGTGGCGAGGGCGCGTACGTCTGGGACGCCGACGGGCGACGCTACCTCGACCTGCTCGCCGGGATCGCGGTCAACGCCCTCGGCCACGCGCACCCCACCCTCACCGCGGCGGTGAGCGCGCAGCTGGGCACCCTCGGGCACGTGTCGAACTTCTTCGCCACGCCCACGCAGATCTCCCTGGCCGAGCGGCTCCTGCACCTCGCGGAGGCCCCCGCCGGATCGCGCGTGTTCTTCACGAACTCGGGCACCGAGGCGGTCGAGGCCGCGTTCAAGATGGCGCGCCGCAACCGTGGCGAGGACGGCAGCCGCACGCGGGTCCTGGCCCTCGAGGGCGGCTTCCACGGCCGCTCGATGGGCGCGCTCGCGCTCACCGCCAAGGCCGCGTACCGCGAGCCGTTCGAGCCGCTGCCCGGCGGGGTCGAGCACCTCCCGTTCGGCGACACGGCCGCCCTCGACGAGGCGTTCTCCCCGGCCGCGGTGGCCGAACGGGGCGGCGTGGCGGCTCTCGTGGTCGAGCCCTTGCAGGGCGAGGCCGGTGTGCGGCCCCTGCCGCCGGGGTACCTCGCGCACGCGCGCCGGCTCACGAGCGAGGCGGACGCGCTGCTCGTCCTCGACGAGGTGCAGACCGGCGTCGGGCGGACCGGCTCGTGGTTCGCCTACCAGCAGGCCGAGATCGGCGGCGGCGTCGTGCCCGACGTCGTCACGGTGGCCAAGGGGCTCGGCGGTGGCTTCCCGGTGGGCGCGGCGATCGCCTACGGCGAGCGCGCCGCGACGCTGCTCGGCCGCGGCCAGCACGGCACGACGTTCGGCGGCAACCCCGTGGCGGCCGCCGCAGGGCTCGCGACGCTCGGCGTGATCGAGCGCGACGGGCTGCTGGAGAACGTCCGCCGCGTCGGTGACCTGCTGCGCACCGAGATCGAGGCGGCGGGCAACCCGCTCGTCGCCGGCGTGCGCGGCCGCGGCCTCCTGCTCGCCGTCCAGCTCGCTCGCCCGGTCGCCGGCGAGGTGGCGGCGGCGGCGCTCGACGCCGGGTTCGTCGTGAACGCCGTCGCCCCCGACGCGATCCGCCTCGCACCGCCCCTCGTCCTCACCGCCGACCAGGCCCGCGACGCCGCCCGGTTCTTCGCCTCGGTCGACGTCCCCGACACCACACCTTCCGCCACGCCCGGTGGCCTGCCCGTTGAAAGGGAGCACTGATGCCCCGCCACTTCCTGCGCGACGACGACCTCGCACCCGACGAGCAGCGGGAGGTGCTCGAGCTCGGCATGGCGTTCCGGGAGGACCGGTTCGTCCGCGCGCCGCTCGCCGGTCCGCAGGGTGTCGCCGTGCTGTTCGACAAGCCGACCCTGCGCACCCAGGTCTCGTTCTCGACGGGGGTCGCCGAGCTGGGAGGCTTCCCGGTGATCGTCGACGGCCGCCTCGCCCAGGTGGGCGTGCGCGAGTCCGTCGCCGACGTCACCCGCGTCCTGGACCGCCAGGTCTCGGCCATCGTGTGGCGCACGTTCGGCCAGGACCGGATCGAGGAGATGGCGGCCGTCGCGCGGGTGCCCGTGGTCAACGCCCTCACGGACGACTTCCACCCCTGCCAGATCCTCGCGGACCTGCTCACGGTGGCCCAGCACCGCGGGGGCATCGGCGCGCTCGCAGGTCAGCGGCTCGCGTACGTCGGCGACGCGGCCAACAACATGGCGGCCTCCTACCTGCTCGGCGGCGTCACCGCCGGCCTGCACGTCGCCGTCGCAGGGCCGGACGGCTACCTCCCGCCCGAGGACGTCGTGACCCGCGCCGAGGAGATCGCCGCCACGACCGGCGGCTCCGTGACCGTGACGACCGACGTGCGCGCCGCCGTCGCGGGGGCCGACGTCGTGGCCGCCGACACGTGGGTGTCGATGGGCGACGAGGACGAGGCCGCCGACCGGCTCGCCGACCTCGCCGGCTACGCCGTCGACGACGAGCTGATGGCGGCCGCGGCCGAGGACGCGATCTTCCTGCACTGCCTGCCCGCCTACCGCGGCAAGGAGGTCACGGCCTCCGTGCTCGACGGGCCAGCCTCGGTGGTCTGGGACGAGGCCGAGAACCGGCTGCACGCGCAGAAGGCGCTGCTCACCTGGTTGCTGGAGCACCGGTGACCGCGCCCGACGGCGCGCCGGCCACGGCGGGTCCCACGACGAAGGCGGCGCGGCACGCGCGGATCGTCGAGATCGTGCGCCGCACGGCGATCCACTCCCAGGCGGAGCTGGCTCGCGAGCTCTCCGACGCCGGGGTGAGCGTCACCCAGGGCACGCTGTCGCGCGACCTCATCGAGCTGCGCGCCGAGAAGGTGCGCAACGCCGCGGGCGCGCTCGTGTACGCCGTGCCGGGCGAGGGCGGCGACCGCAGCGTCCAGGCCGCCGGCATCGGCGAGAGCGAGGTCGAGTACGTGGCGGCACGCCTCGCCCGGCTCTGCAACGACCTGCTCGTGTCCGCGGAGGCGTCGGGCAACCTCGTGGTCCTGCGCACCCCGCCCGGCGCCGCCAACTACCTCGCGTCCGCGATCGACCACTCGGTCTTCCCCGGCGTCCTCGGCTCCATCGCGGGCGACGACACCATCCTCGTGATCGCCCGCGACCCGCTCGGCGGCGACGAGGTCGCGCGCCGCTTCCTGGAGCTCACCCAGCCGTGAGCCCTGACCCGAGGCCTCGTGCCACCGGGCACCCCCTGCCAGACTTGACCCGAACCCCACGCCAGAAAGAGAACTGTGATGACTGATCGCGTCGTGCTCGCCTACTCGGGCGGCCTGGACACCTCCGTCGCCATCGGCTGGATCGCCGAGGCCACCGGGGCCGAGGTCGTCGCCGTGGCCGTCGACGTCGGCCAGGGCGGCGAGGACATGAACGTCGTGCGCAAGCGTGCCCTCGACTGCGGCGCCGTCGAGGCGTACGTCGCGGACGCGCGCGACGAGTTCGCCGCCGAGTACTGCATGCCCGCGCTGCGCGCCAACGGCCTGTACCTGGACCGGTACCCGCTCGTGTCGGCCCTCTCGCGCCCCGTGATCGTCAAGCACCTCGTGCGCGCCGCGCGCCAGTTCGGCGCCTCGACCGTCGCGCACGGCTGCACCGGCAAGGGCAACGACCAGGTCCGCTTCGAGGTCGCCACGACGTCCCTCGCGCCCGACCTCAAGACCATCGCCCCGGTCCGCGACCTGGCGCTCACGCGCGAGAAGGCGATCGAGTACGCCGAGCGGAACGACCTGCCCATCGCGACCACCAAGAAGAACCCGTTCTCGATCGACCAGAACGTGTGGGGCCGCGCCGTGGAGACCGGCTTCCTCGAGGACATCTGGAACGAGCCCACCAAGGACGTCTACTCCTACACCGACGACCCGACGTTCCCGCCGGTCGCCGACGAGGTCGTCATCACCTTCGACCAGGGCGTGCCGGTGGCCCTCGACGGCGTGGCCGTCACCCCGCTGCAGGCGATCCAGGAGATGAACCGCCGGGCCGGCGCCCAGGGCGTGGGCCGCATCGACATCGTCGAGGACCGCCTCGTGGGCATCAAGTCCCGCGAGATCTACGAGGCGCCCGGCGCCATGGCCCTCATCGCCGCGCACCAGGAGCTGGAGAACGTCACGCTCGAGCGCGAGCAGGCCCGCTTCAAGCGGACCGTCGAGCAGCGCTGGGCCGAGCTGGTCTACGACGGCATGTGGTTCTCGCCGCTGAAGAAGAACCTCGACACCTTCGTCGACGAGACCCAGAAGTACGTCTCCGGCGAGATCCGGATGGTGCTGCACGGCGGCCGGGCCACGGTCACGGGCCGCCGCTCGGAGTCGAGCCTGTACGACTTCAACCTCGCCACCTACGACGAGGGCGACTCGTTCGACCAGTCGCACGCCAAGGGCTTCATCGAGATCTACGGCCTCGCCGCCAAGCAGGCCGCCGCCCGCGACGAGAAGTTCGGCAACGGCGTGGACTTCGGCACCGGGGAGTTCTGACGTGGGGTCCGAGGTCACGCCGGGGCAGGGCGGCACGGAGCCGGACGGCACCCTGACGCGCCAGTCCGACAACGTGTCGCTCTGGGGCGGCCGGTTCGCCGGCGGCCCGTCGCCGGAGCTGCAGGCGCTGTCCCAGTCGACGCACTTCGACTGGGTGCTCGCGCCGTACGACATCCGGGGGTCCCGCGCGCACGCGCGCGTGCTGCACGCCGCGGGCCTCCTGACCGACGACGAGCTGGCAGGCATGCTCGAGGGCCTGGACGTGCTGCTCGCGGACGTCGAGTCGGGAGCCTTCCTCCCCGTGCTCGGCGACGAGGACGTGCACACCGCGCTCGAGCGCGGCCTCATCGAGCGGGCGGGCGCCGAGCTCGGCGGCAAGCTGCGCGCCGGCCGGTCGCGCAACGACCAGATCGCCACGCTCGTGCGGCTCTACCTGCGGGACCAGGCGAAGACGCTCGTCGGGCTGGTGCTCGACGTCGTGGACGCCCTCGTGCAGCAGGCGCGGACGGCCGGAGACGCCGTCATGCCCGGGCGCACGCACCTGCAGCACGCCCAGCCCGTGCTCCTGGCGCACCAGCTCCTCGCGCACGCGTGGCCGCTGCTGCGCGACGTGGACCGCCTCCTCGACTGGGACGTGCGCGCGGCGCGCTCGCCCTACGGCTCGGGGGCGCTCGCGGGCTCCTCGCTGGGGCTGGACCCGGCCGCCGTGGCGGCCGAGCTCGGCTTCGACGGCCCGGTGGAGAACTCCATCGACGGCACGGCCGCGCGCGACGTCGTGGCGGAGTTCGCGTTCGTCGCGGCGATGGTCGGCATCGACCTGTCCCGGCTGAGCGAGGAGATCATCCTCTGGAACACGAAGGAGTTCGGGTTCGTGCGCCTGGACGACTCGTGGTCCACCGGGTCGAGCATCATGCCGCAGAAGAAGAACCCGGACATCGCCGAGCTGGCCCGCGGCAAGGCGGGCCGGCTCGTGGGTGACCTCACCGGCCTGCTCACCACGCTCAAGGGCCTGCCCCTGGCCTACAACCGCGACCTGCAGGAGGACAAGGAGCCCGTCTTCGACCAGGTCGCGACGCTCACCGTGCTGCTGCCCGCCTTCGCGGGGATGGTCCGGACCCTGACGTTCGACACGGTCCGGACCGCCGAGCTCGCGCCTCAGGGATTCTCCCTGGCGACCGACATCGCGGAGTGGCTGGTGCGCGAGCGTGTCCCGTTCCGCGTCGCCCACGAGGTCGCGGGCGCGTGCGTCCGGGTCTGCGAGGAGCGCGGGATCGAGCTGTGGGACCTGTCGGACGCGGAGCTGGCCGCGATCTCGGGCCACCTCACCCCGGGTGTCCGGGACGTGCTGAGCGTCGAGGGTTCGGTCGCCTCGCGCGACGGCGTCGGCGGCACCGCGCCCGCACGCGTCGCGGAGCAGCTCGAGGAGGCCGCGGGCAGGTCCGCGGAGTATCGCTCCTGGGCGGAGGGCTGAGCACCCGCCCGCCGTCGCCGGCCGTGCGTCCCCTCCGGGGCGCGCGGCCGGCGGCGTTCGCGCGCCCGGGTCGGGAGGTGGCGGCGTGACGGTGCCGCAGGACGTGCTCGAGCTGCTCGTCGCCCGGGTGGGCGAGGCTGCGCCGAGGCTGCCGGGAGCCGGTGCTCCCGAGCCGTGGCGGCGCACCCGCCTGGTGTGCGTCGACGGGCCGGCAGGGTCGGGCAAGACGACGCTGGCCACCCAGCTGGCCCTCCGGTTCGCGTGCCAGGTCGTGCACCTGGACGACCTCTACGAGGGCTGGGATGCGGGGCCGGACGGAGGTGCCCGCCGGTTCGGTGAGTGGGTGCTCGCGCCCTTGGCCGCCGGACGGCCGGGCAGGTACCGCCGGTACGACTGGGCGGCGGGACGGTACGCCGAGCCGCACGACGTCGAGCCGGCGCCCGTCCTGGTGGTCGAGGGCTGCGGGGCCGCCGCGCGCCAGGTCGACCCCTGGTCCGCCCTGCGCGTGTGGGTGCAGGCGGCCGACGACGTGCGGCTGGCGCGCGGGCTGGACCGCGACGGCGACGCCGCGCGCGACCACTGGCTGCGGTGGATGGCGGACGAGCGTGCGCACTACGCGGCCGAGCGGACGAGGGAACGCGCCGACGTGCGGCTCGACGGCCTCGGCCGGGTCGCCGGGGCGCCGGCCGGGGCGGACGCGTGGTGACCGCGGCCGCGGCGACGAGGGTGCCGGACCGTGACTGGTTCGCGCGCGACGTCCACGTCGTCGCGCGCGACCTGCTCGGTGCCCTGCTGACGCGCCGCACGCCGGACGGACCGGTCACCGTCCGGCTCACCGAGGTCGAGGCGTACGCCGGCCCGGGCGACCCGGGGTCGCACGCCTACCGGGGCGAGACGGCGCGCAACCGCACGATGTTCGGCGAGCCCGGGCGGGTGTACGTCTACCGGCACCTGGGCCTGCACCACTGCATGAACGTCGTGTGCAGCCCGCCGGGCGCCGCGTCGGCCGTGCTGCTGCGGGCGGGCGAGGTGGTCGAGGGCGTCGCCCTCGCGCGCGAGCGACGTGCCGCGGCGGGCGTCACGCGGTCGGATCTCGACCTGGCACGCGGCCCCGCGCGGCTGACGGTCGCCCTCGCCGTCACACGAGAGGACGACGGTCAGGACGTCACCGACCCCGATGGTGACCTCGTGCTGCACGTCCCCGTGACAGCGGTCCGGGACGCGCGCGAGGTCGCCACCGGTCCCCGGGTGGGGGTGAGCGGCGAGGGCGGTCGCGCGGACCTGTTCCCCTGGCGGGCGTGGCTGGCCGGTGACCCGACGGTGTCCCCGTACCGCGCGGCCGGACCGCGGCGCCGGTCGCGGTAGCGGTCGGGCACACTAGGAGAGCGACCCGTCCGGGTCGCGTCCTGATGAAGAGGAGCACACGGTGACCGACGTTCTCGACGAGCTGCACTGGCGAGGCCTGGTGGCGCAGTCCACCGACGAGGCCGCGCTGCGCACTGCGCTGGCCGAGGGACCCGTCACCTATTACGCGGGCTTCGACCCGACCGCGCAGAGCCTGCACATCGGTCACATGGTCCAGCTGTTGAACATGCGCCGCCTGCAGCTCGCGGGGCACCGCCCCCTCGCGCTGGTCGGCGGGGCCACGGGCCTCATCGGCGACCCGCGCCCGACCACGGAACGCTCGATGCAGTCGCGCGACGTCGTCGCCGGCTGGGTCGACCGCATCCGTGCCCAGATCGAGCCGTTCCTCGACTTCGAGGGCCCGGCGGCGGCGCGCATGGTCAACAACCTCGACTGGACCGCGTCCATGTCGGCGATCGACTTCCTGCGTGACGTCGGCAAGCACTTCCGGGTCGGGACCATGCTGTCGAAGGACATCGTGGCGCGCCGGCTGCGCTCGGACGAGGGCATCAGCTTCACCGAGTTCAGCTACCAGGTGCTGCAGGGCATGGACTTCCGGGAGCTGTACGAGCGCCACGGGTGCACGCTGCAGCTCGGCGGGAACGACCAGTGGGGGAACCTGCTGTCGGGCGTCGAGCTGATCCGCAAGGCGCACGGCACGACGGTGCACGCCCTGACCTCGCCGCTCATCACCAAGGCGGACGGCACGAAGATGGGCAAGTCGGAGGGCGGGGCCGTGTGGCTGGACCCGGAGCTGACGAGCCCGTACGCCTTCTACCAGTTCTGGCTCAACACGGCCGACGCCGACGTCGTGAAGTACCTCAAGGTGTTCACCTTCCGCTCGCGGGAGGAGATCGAGTCGCTCGAGGGGGAGGTGGCCGAGCGGCCGTTCGCCCGCGAGGCGCAGCGGGCCCTGGCCGGCGACCTCACGACCCTGGTGCACGGGCAGGGAGCGACGGACGCCGTCATCTCGGCCAGCCAGGCGCTCTTCGGTCGGGGGGACCTGCAGGCGCTCGACGCCGGCACCCTCGGCGCCGCGGTGTCCGAGCTGCCCCGCACGACGGCGAAGGCCGGCGACCTCGTGGTCGATGCGCTGGTCGGCTCGGGCCTGGTGGCCTCGAAGGCCGCCGCGCGCCGGGCGATCGGGGAGGGCGGCGCGTACGTGAACAACACGAAGGTGGTCTCCGAGGACGCCGCCCTCGCGCCGGAGGACCTGCTGCACGGTCGGTACGCGGTGCTGCGCCGGGGCAAGCGGACCCTGGCGGTGGCCGAGGCGGAGTAGTGGCCGCAGGTTCGTGACCGGGCCCGGGAGGAGCGCATCAGCTCCTCCCGGGCCCTGTGCGTTCCCTCCCGGTCACGTCCCAGGCCACGGTCCCCGGGCATCGGCGCAGGTCAGAGCGCGATTTGGCACCCCGCCAAGAGTGTGTGTAATGTTCTGGTCGTTCGCCCGACAGGGAGAACGGACACCGAGGAGACAGCCGAGAGGCTGGGTACCGGTGGCCGGCCCGGGGCGGACAACCCGAATCCTTCTTCACGAGGTCGACGAGTGCGCCTTCGTTCGGGAACGGGACGTTCGAACCATCGCTTTCAGGCTTCGGCCGGGACTTGACGGGGCAGAACGAACCGAGTAAGTTTGAGGGGTTGCCCCGGCGGGGCTGGAACGGAAAAGGTTCTGGTCTTGTGGGTGTGCGTCGGTTGTTTGAGAACTCAACAGTGTGTTTG
>NZ_JBSHCR010000011.1:0-88861 GCF_053615895.1 Isoptericola sp. NPDC055881 | reverse complement strand
CGTTCTGAGTACTCAGAACGTGAACAACCACCTGTTCGGCAGGGGTCGGTCGGCCGGGATCGGTCGGCGGGGGGTTGGCGGTTACCTGGCAGCGATGGCGGCCGCGTAGAGGTCGCGCTTGGGCACCCCGGCAGCGGTCGCGACGTCGGCGACGGCGGCCTTGAGGCGCTCGCCCGCCTCGACGCGCGCGAGCACCTCGGGCACGAGGTCCTCGACGCTGGGGGCGGCGCCGGCCGGGGCTCCGCCGACGACGACGCAGATCTCGCCGCGCAGGCCGTCGCCGTCCGCCGCGCGGGCGTCGGCCTCGGCGACGACGTCCGCGAGGGCGCCGCGCAGCACCTCCTCGTAGGTCTTGGTGAGCTCGCGGCAGACGGCGGCCGGACGGTCGGCGCCGAACGCGTCCGCCATCGCGTGCAGCGTCTCGGCGATCCGGTGGGGCGCCTCGAAGAACACCATGGTGCGCGGCTCGGCCGCGAGCGCCCCCAGCCAGCGTGCCCGCTCCCCCGGCTTGCGCGGAACGAACCCCTCGAAGGTGAACCGGTCCGTCGGCAGCCCGGACAGCGCGAGGGCGGTCAGCACGGCGGACGGCCCGGGGGCGGCGGTGACGCGGACGCCGCGCTCGACGGCACGGGCGACGACGCGGTAGCCCGGGTCGGACACCGCGGGCATGCCGGCGTCGGACACGACGAGCACGGTGCCGCCGTCCGCGACGACGTCGAGCAGCTCGTCGGCGCGCGCCGCCTCGTTGTGCTCGTGGTACGAGGTGACGCGCCCGCCCACGGTCACGCCCAGACGCTGCGCGAGGGCGTGGAGGCGTCGGGTGTCCTCGGCGGCGACGACGTCGGCCTCGGCGAGCAGGCGGCGCAGCCGCGGCGACGCGTCCTCGGCGTTCCCGATGGGCGTCGCCGCGAGCACGACCGTCCCGGCCTCGGCGTTCGGGGCGGGACGGGGGGCGGCGGCGGGCTCGGAGGTCATGGTGACCAGCGTCCCACGCCCCTACGATGACCCGGTGACCGCCCCCGACGCCGACGCCACAGCCACCGGCGATCCCGCGCCCGCGGGCACGCCGCCGGAGCGCGGTCGCCACCGCGCGGCCGACGACGACCCGTACGCCGTCCCCGCACGCACGTACCCGGCGGAGCGCTCCGCCGCCCCCGTCGCGGAGCCGGCCCCCGGCGGCCCGCCGCCGGCGTTCCCGGGCGCCCCGCTGACCGCGTTCGCGCCGGTGCCGGAGGAGGAGCCCGACGCGCGCTCCACCCAGGCGCGGCTGCTGGACCGCCTGCTGGGCGCCCGGCGGGTGCGGCTCGACCTGCGTCGCCGCGACCGGTTCTGGGGCTGGTTCGGCACGATCGTCGTGACGTTGCTCGCGGCCGCGACGCGCCTGTGGCACCTCGGGCAGCCCCACCAGCTCGTGTTCGACGAGACCTACTACGTCAAGGACGCGTTCACGCTGGGGCGGCTGGGCTTCGAGGCGCAGTGGCCGGACGAGCCGAACCCGGCGTTCGAGGCCGGCGACGTCCTCACCTACCTCGACAAGGCGGCGTACGTCGTCCACCCGCCGGTCGGCAAGTGGATGATCTGGCTCGGCATGGACGCGGGCGGGGGCGCGACCAGCTCGTTCGCGTGGCGCCTCGCGAGCGCCGTCGTCGGCATCCTCGCCGTCTTCCTGCTGGTCCGGATCGCCCGCCGCCTCTTCGCGTCGTCGACGATGGGCGTCGCCGCGGGCCTGCTGCTCGCGATCGACGGCGAGGCGATCGTGCACTCGCGCACCGCCCTGCTCGACCAGTTCCTCATGCTGTGGGTGCTGGTGGCCTTCGGCTGTCTCGTCCTGGACCGCGAGCAGGCGCGACGCCGGCTCGCCGGGCGGGTCGCGGAGATCCTCGACGCCGGCGGCACCGTGGCCCGCTACGGCCCCCGGCTCGGCTTCCGGTGGTGGCGGCTGGCCGCGGGTGTCAGCCTCGGGCTCGCGTGCGGCACCAAGTGGTCCGGGCTGTGGTTCGTCGCGGTGTTCGGCATCCTCACCGTGCTGTGGGACCTGACGGCGCGGCGCGCCGCGGGCATCGGCCGCTGGTGGGAGGACTCGCTCGTCGTCGACGCGGTGCCCGCGTTCCTCACGATCGTCCCCACCGCGTTCGTCGTCTACCTCGCGTCGTGGTGGTCGTGGTTCACGCACGCCGGCTCGTACCTGCGGCAGTGGGCGGCCGAGCATCCGGGCGAGGGCATCACCTGGCTGCCGGACCCCTTGCGGAGCTTCGTGGAGTACCACCGGCAGATGTGGGACTTCCACACCCACCTCACGTCCGACCACCCGTACGCGTCGCACCCGCTGGGCTGGATCGTGCAGTGGCGTCCGACGTCGTTCTTCTGGGAGAAGCAGGCGCCCGGCACGGGCACCTGTCCCTCGGACGCCGCGGACGCGTGCGCCCGCGCCGTCACCTCCCTCGGCAACCCGCTGCTGTGGCTCCTCGCCGCGTTCGCGATCGTCGCGACGATCTGGCTGGGCATCCGGTTCCGCGACTGGCGCGCCGTCGCCGTGCTCAGCGGCACCGCCGCGGGCTGGCTGCCCTGGTTCGCGTACGCGCCCCCGTTCGACGACCGGACGATCTTCACCTTCTACTCGATCGTCTTCACGCCCTGGGTGGTCCTCACGCTCGTCTACCCGATGGTCGTCGCGCTCGAACGCACCGAGGGGCGCCGCCGCGCCCGCGCGCAGGTCGTCGCCGCCATCGTCGCCGTGCTGGTCGTGATCCTCGCCGTGTCCGTCGTCTTCTACCCCCTGTGGACGGCCACGCAGGTGCCCTACCCCTACTGGCAGTCCGTCATGCGGCTGGAGTCCTGGATCTAGCGCGTCCCAGACGTCTTTCAGCAGGTCACGGGGGCGCCCGCCCGCCGCCCCGAGAACCCCACCACCGTGCCGTTGGGGTTTCCCCTAGCACTGGCCCGACGCCCCCTGCGTGCCGCCGAACACTGGATCTCGTTGCGACGGCGAGTCACCGCACGACGGAGCAGATCTCCAGCGGAGAGCACTCTCGCGAGATGCGCAACGCGACGGCACGAAGGGTGTAGCTGCACATGAACACGAAGACCAAGGGAATCCTGGCCGGGGTCGCCGGAGGCGCTCTGCTGCTCGGTGCGGGCGGGACGCTCGCGCTCTGGCACGACGACGCGGGCGTGCCCGGCGGCGTGATCCGCAGCGGCATGCTGAAGGTGAACGCCGAGGAGACCCGCTGGTTCGACGTCTCCCCCGACCGGCCCGACGCCGCGGACCTCGCGTCCCAGGTCGGCCACGGGCTGCAGTGGGACGTCACCTGGCTCGGCCAGGAGCAGACGGTCTGGAACGGCGTGTCGACCGAGTTCCGCACCCTCGACCCCGACGACACGGGCTACGGCACGGGGCAGGTCGTCGGCCACACCATCGACGACCTCGGCACCTGGCAGGCCGTCCCCGGCGACTTCGTCCTCGGCAAGACGCGCGTGACCGCCCACACCGAGGGCGACAACATGCAGGCCCAGCTGTCGCTCCACGGGAGCCCGGCCGGCGGCGAGCTCGCCCAGGGCCTCGGCCTGAAGTACTTCGTCACCGACGGGGACGGGAACGTCCTCGGCGAGGCCCAGGACGCGTCGCAGGTCGTGAACGTGCCGATCGACGGCCCCGGCGGCAAGGACCTCCAGGTGTTCATCCTGGCCAACTTCCCGCGCGAGATCCAGGGTCAGGACCTCACCAACACCCAGGCGGACCTGTCGAACCTCCAGGTCACCCTCGACCAGGTCCGGTGACCGAGCGCCTCGCGCTCCGACGCGCTCTCGGGTCGCACGACCACCGCCCCGAGAGCGCGTCCCCCGGACTCCACGCCCACCAGCAGTAGGAGGCTCTCCATGAGGTGCGCAGTCAGCCTCACCGCCGGAGCGCTCGCGGCCGCCCTTCTCCTCGGCGGGACGGGAACCACGGCCGCCGCCTGGCGGGCCGACGCACCCGTCGAGCACGGCGCGCTCTCCTCCGGCGTTCTCGACGTCGCGTTCGCGCCCGCCGGCCAGGCCACCCCCGACCCGGTGGTGCTCGAGCCCGGCGCGAAGGCCACGGTCGACTACGACCTCGGCACGTCGCTGCGCGGCGACAACCTCGACGCGCTGCTGAGGCTGTCGGCCCCCGCCTGGCAGGACGCCCAGCTCCTCGACGTGCTCGACATCTCCGTCGAGGTCGCGCTGGGTGGTGCGGCCGTGGCGGAGGGGACGCTCGACGGGGACGGGGCGTTCCGGTTCGCCGGGTCGCCAAACGTGCCCGTCGACCTCCCCCGGGACGCGGACGGTCAGCTCTCCGTGACGCTCGTCGTCACGATGGACGCGGCCGCCGGGAACACCTACCAGGGCCTTCGGCTCGACGACGGGGACCTCGTCGCGGACCTGTGGCAGGTCCGGTCCGGCGCGACCGTCGACGAGAGCCGGCTGTGGCACGACACCGCCGCCGCCCTGGCACCGGCCGTCTCGAGCGGGACGGTGGAGATCGAGGTCGACTCGGCCCGCCAGGCCCCGGAGGCCGCCACGCCGGACGTGGCGGACGACGACGCCACGTCCACCACGGAGCCGACCACCGAGCCGTCGACCGAACCGTCGACCGAGCCGACCGAGGCACCGGAGACGGAGCCCACGGAGACGCCCGAAGCGCCGGAGACCGACACCGGCCCGGGCCGGGAACCTGAGCCGGCGCCCGACGTCGACAGCGGGCCTGACAGCGGACCGGACGAGAACGGACCGGACGAGGGCGGGGACACGTCCGAGGACCCCGAGCCGGCGTGGGCCCAGGACTTGCGCGACCTCCTCGACGAGGAGGGCCTCGACGCGGCCGGCATCGACCTCGACGCGCTGCCCGCGGTGCTCGAGGAGTGGGCCGCCGACCAGGAGGTCCCGCTGGACGACCTGATCGCCTGGCTCGAGAAGGAGGCGTCATGACCGCTCGGACGGCACCCGTCGTCGCGGTCGACCTCTCGGCCGTCCCCCTCGACCAGGCCCGACCCGCGGAACCCGCCGCGCGCGCGGAACCCACCGCCCCGGCACGAGGCATGCTCCGCACGGCCGCATCGGCGGTGCTCGGCGTCGTCATGGTGGCCGCGCTCGCCCTCGCGGGGGCCGCGGTCGCCGTGCCCAAGCTCGTGGGCGCCACGCCGCTCACGGTGCTGACCGGCTCGATGGAGCCGGCGCTCTCGCCCGGTGACGTCGTCGTGGTGCGGCCGGTCGACCCGGAGGACGTCCGGGTGGGCGACGTCGTGACCTTCCAGCCCGTCTCCGGCGACCCGACGCTGGTGACCCACCGGGTCGCCGGGGTCACGTGGGGCACCGACGGGGCCGCGGGCTTCGTGACCCGCGGGGACGCCAACGGGGCGGACGACGACCCGATCGTCTCCGACCAGGTGCAGGGCCGGGTCATGTACTCGATCCCGTGGCTCGGGCACCTGACGAACGCGTCGTGGGGCCCCACCGCGGTGAAGATCGGCGCCGTCGCCCTGATCCTGTACGGGGTCGTCATGGTCGTGACGCCGGACCGCTCTCGACGCACCGACCGACACGAGGAGTCTTCGTGATGACCAGGACCCGCACCCAGGCCATGGGCCTCGCCACGCTGCTCGCCGCCGTCGGGCTCGTCGTCCCCGTGACGGGAGGTGCCGCGGCCGCCGCCACGGCGACCACCAGCGCCGTCGCCCGCACGACGGACGCTCCGGCCGCGGCCGCCGTGGAGCACGACACCGACGGCACGCCCCTGGTCCGGCTGACCGGTTCCGGGACGCCGTCCGACGGCGTGCTCGTCGGGGGCTCCCTCCTCGGCGAGGTCGTCGTCGTCCCGGGCGACGCGGACCGCGCGACGCTCCGGGTCCGTAACGAGGGACCCACCGGCGGCACGCTCACCGCCAGCATCGTCAACGCGGCCGCCTTCCGGGACCACGGTGACGACAGCTGGGTGGACGACTCGTTCTACGACGACCTCCTCGTCAACGGGGTCCCCGCCTCGCGGCTCGAGGGCCGGCAGACGGTGATCCACGAGGCGCACCTGCCCCGGGGCGAGTCCGTCGACCTCTCCGTCTCCTACGACTTCCCGGTCGAGGCGACGAGCGGCAACCACGCCTTCGTGGGCCAGCGCGTCTTCTCGTTCGACGTCCTGCTCCGGATCGCCGGGGACACCCCGGACGACGACGCCACCCCGGGCCCCGGGGACCCCGGCGACGACACCGGACGTGACGACACCGGACGCGACGACACCGCGCGCGACGGCACGACCGTCGGTGACCGGGCGGTCGAGGGGACGGCCGTCGGCGGGCCGGACGCCCGGGGCACGACCGGCCTGGTCGCGCACACGGGCGGGGCCGCCGACTCGGGCGAGCCGCCCTGGCTGCTGCTGGTGGGCGCCGCGCTGGTGCTCGTCGCGGCGGGCGCGCTCCGCGCGCTGCGCGGCCGCTCTCCCTCGTCCCCCTCGTCCCCCTCGAACCCCGGGGGTCGTGAGTGAGCCGCTGGGTTCGCGCCCTCCTGGGCACGGTCGTCGTGCTGGCTCTCGCCGGCGTGGCGGCCGTGTCCTGGCTGGAGCTGCGCGACGCCGGCTCGTGCGTCGCCGCCCAGCGCGACCTCGACGGCCGGTGCGTGCGGCTCGACGTCGCACCGGACGTCGCGGCGGCGGACCTGCGCCCGACCGGCGGCAGGTTCGAGGCGCCCGCCCAGGGGCTCGACGTCCCGCTCGTCACGATGTCCGCGTCGGGGGGCGTCGTCAACCCGCCGACCCTGACCGAGGCGTTCGAGGTCCGTGACCCCGACCGGGAGTCCCCGGCCGGCACCCGGCCCCGCGTCGTCGCCGTCCACGCGGTGCGCGACGGGAACGCGCCGGGCAACGCCTTCGTCGAGCCCGGCGGGCACGAGCCCGCCCTGCGCGTCACCCGCGGGGACGTGCTGCGTGTCGACGGCACCCGCTACGTCGTCGAGGAGGCCGAGGTCGTGAGCAAGGCGCAGGCCGCGGCGTCCGACGAGATCTGGGGCCGCCTCCCCGACGGCGCCGCCCGCCTGGTCGTGCTCACCTGCTTGCAGCGCGAGGGGACGGTCGGGCCCGCGCGGGACAACCTGGTGATCCACGCCGTCCGCGCCTGACCTGGGGAAACCTTCCGGTTGCCGGGAGCCACCCGTCTGCCAAGGATGAGGGGTGGTCCGAGACGCGGATCTTGCGGAGCGCCGCGCCTTTGCGCTGATCGCGATGGGCGGGGTCGCGCTGGTCGCTGCCGTCCCGGCCGTCGAGCTCGCGCTCTGGGGGATCGAGGGGATCGCCCCCATCAGCCGCGAGGGCTACCCGCTCATGGGGCGGGCCGAGCTGGCGTTCGTCATCCGCGTCGCCCTCCTCCTGGTCGCGGGGGTGACGGTCGCGAGCGCGCTCTCCGCCGCGCTGCTGGTGCGATTGAGCATCCTGCACTGGTCGCGCACCGCGAGGGTCGCCCTGGTCGTCGGCCTGAGCCTCGGGATCGGGATCGCCCGCACGGCGGCGGTGACCCTCGGCCTGCCGCGGGGCGCGTCGGCAGAGTTCCTGCTCATCGAGACCGCCCTGGCTGCGCTCGAGGCGTCCTTCGCCATCTCGATCGCGCTCTACTACGTCGGGACGCGACGGCGGATCAGGGAGGAGGAGCGGCGGCACCTGGAGCAGACGCAGCGCGCGACGCTCGCGCGGGTGGAGGCCGAGCAGGAGGAGCTGCGGGTGCGGCGCGAGATCTCCCGCCAGCTCCACGGCGGCCTGCAGCAACGTCTCGTCCTGGCGATCCGCGAGGTGGACGCCATCCACGACGAGCTGGAGCAGAAGGGGCAGGAGGTCGCCGCACACTCGCTGGAGGCCGTGTCCGACCGGCTGGACGAGCTTCGAGAGTCGGAGGTGCGGGCCGTCGCCCACGCCCTGTACCCGCTGGCCGGGGACTTCGCCCTGTCCGCCGCCCTGCTGCTCCTCGCGGACCGTCTCCCGCCGTCGGTCACCATGGACGTCCGCTACGAGGGCGTGGCCGACGCGCTGCTCGCGGGGTACTCCCTGCCTCCGGCCGACCGGGTGATGCTCTTCTCCGTCGTCGAGGAGGGGGTCAACAACGCCATGCTGCACGGCCGCGCCCATCGCATCAGCGTGGTGATCAGCGGCGAGACCGACGACGACGGCCGGAGCACGGCACGCCTCACCGTCGACGACGACGGCACGGGGCTCCCCGACGCGCCCGAGCTCTCCGGTGTCGCGCGCCTGCGGGCGCGGGCCTGGGGCCGGGGTGGCGAGCTGACGCTCGGCCCGTCGCCCCTGGGCGGTGCCCGGCTCTCCGCCGTGCTGCCCGTGCAGAGCTCCGTCGCCGAGGCGGAGGGGCAGCGGTGAGGCCGGGCCGCCGTCCCGTGCGCGTCGCCGTCGTCGAGGACGAGGCGATGATGCGCGGCCTCGTCCTGGCCCTCCTGCAGGGCCACCCCGGGACGGAGGTCGTGGCCGACGCCGCGGGCCAGAGCGCAGCGCTCGACGTCATCGTCCCCGGGGCGGCCGACGTCGCCGTGCTCGACATCGAGCTCGAGGACGGCAACGGCATCGCGCTGGGGCGCACGCTGCAGGAACGCGACCCGGAGGTGCGGATCCTGATCGTCTCCAGCCACAACCTGCTCGCCCTCGTGCGCTCCATCAGCGCCGGCGCCCCGACGCCCTGGAGCTACCTGTCGAAGCGCTCGTCCGCGCAGCCCGGCCAGCTCATCCGGGCGATCTCGGCCGTGGCGAAGGGGCGCGTCGTGATCGACCCGGCGCTGGTCAGCCGGTCGGTGCCGCGGTCGGACACCCCCCTCGCTCGCCTGTCGGCCGCACAGTTCCGGGTGCTGCAGCTCGTGGCCGAGGGGCGCGGGAACGGCGCCGTCGCCCGCGAGCTGGAGATCACCCCGAAGGCGGTCGAGGCCCAGCTCACCGGGATCTACAAGCTGTTGGACCTCCCGGACGGCGCCAACACCCGCGTCGCCGCCGTGCTGGAGTTCCTCAACCAGTCGGTCCGGCCTGCGGCGTGACGGCGCCGCCTCGGGAGGTCAGGCGGTCGGCCAGTCGACCTGCGGCGTCTGGTGGAAGGCCCAGCCGGTGGCGCGCCAGCCGGGAGCCTGGGCGGCGACGCGGCTGCGGAAGGCGTCCCAGTCCTTGCGCTCCGGCGCGGTCCAGGCGACCTCGGCGACGGCGCCCAGGCGCGGCAGCAGCATGGAGAAGAGCTCGTCGCGCGTCGTGATCGTCTCGGTCCAGACGGCGGCCTCGACGCCCTCGACGGCACCGGCGGGCAAGCCGTCGATGAGCGCGGTGGGCTCCCAGTCGTAGGAGTCGCGCAGCTCGACGTACCCGGCCCAGTGCAGGCCGAGCTCGTGCTCGGGGGTGTACTTCATGTCGAGGTAGGCGTGGTTGCCGGGCGACATGATGAACCGGGCGCCTGCCGCGGCGGCCGCGACGAAGCGGTCGAACTCCTCGCCCTTGGGCTCCCAGTACTGCAGCAGCGTCCCGGGCTCCACCGGGCCGCGGGCGCCCTCCTGCCAGAAGATCGGCGTCTTGCCGTGCTCGCGCACGATGCGCGCCGCGAGCTCCACGAACTTCGCGAACTCCTCGACCTCCATCGTGTGCACCTCGTCGCCGCCGACGTGCACCCAGTCACCGGCGGTCATCGCGGCGATGTCGCCGATGACGTCCCGCAGGAACGGCTCGGTGGCCGGGTTGTCGAACCACAGCCGGGAGAAGCCGACCTCGATGCCGTCGTAGGACTCGGTGGGCAGACCGTCCTTCGTCAGCGCCCCGTAGACCTGGGTCGCGGCGTTGATGTGCCCGGGCATGTCGAACTCGGGCACGATCGTGACGAACCGCGCCGCGGCGTACTCCTGGAGCTCGCGGTAGTCGTCCACGGTGAGGAACCCGGCGGTGCCGCCGCCCACCTGGTTGTCGGACGCCTTCTCCAGCTCGGGGCGCGACGGCGTCTCGATCCGCCAGCCCTGGTCGTCGGTGAGGTGCAGGTGCAGCACCCGCAGCTTGAACGCCGCGACCAGGTCGACGACGGCTCGGATGTCCGCGGGGGCGAACCAGTGCCGCACGACGTCGAAGGACAGGCCGCGCCAGCGGTACCGGGGCGCGTCGTGCACGACGACGGCGGACACCTGGTGGGCGCCGTCGGGCGCGGAGGTGACGAGCTGGCGCAGCGTGCGCGCGGCGTGCAGCAGCCCCACGGGCTCTGGCGCGGTCGCCTCGACGCCGGCCGTCGTGACCCGCAGCGTGTAGCGCTCGGGGTTGTCGGAGCCCTCCGGCCCGGCGGCGTCGTCGAGCCGCAGCACCACCGGGGTCGCGTCCGCGGCGGTCGGGGCGACGCGGACGCCCACGGCCGCGAGCTGCTCGGCGGCGAGCGCCGCGAGGGCGTCGTCGGGCGCGACGACGTGCGCCGCGCCCAGGGCGAGCGACGGCGCGCCCTGCTCCTCGACGACGGTGGGCCACGGGATCAGGGGCAGCACGGCGATCAGTCTCCAGACGCGGGTCGGTGACGACGCCGACGGGCGGCGCACGGTCGAATCGTTACGTTAGCGATCCTGCCGAATAGGGGGAAGCCGTGTCAACGACGCCGCCCCCGCCCCCGGGGCGCGCGAGGCCGTCGCTCAGTAGGTGGCGATCACGACCGGCGCCGGGTCAGCCGGCACGACAGAGCCGAGCACCCCTGCCGCCGGGCCTGACCAGCCCACGTGGACGCCGTCGGGCACGCCGGCGCTCACCTGGTTCCACACCCACTCCCCCGTGGTGACGCCGCCGGTGCGGTCGGCGACCACCGCCACCTCCACCTGCGGCAGCGAGCGCAGGAGCGCACGGTCGGGGATCGACTCCGGGAGCGTCTGGTGCACGACCAGGAGCGCCGGCGGCAGGGCCTCGCGCGTCACGAGGTCGGCCAGGTAGGCCTCGACGTCGGCCACCTCGTCGGCGCTCATCACGTGGGACGTCGTCGTCACGCCGTCGCCGACCCGCGACTCGGGGTCCAGGGCCACGCCCACGCCGGGGTCGCGCAGCAGCGGCTCGGCTGCCCGCACCTGGTCGACGACCGGACCCGGGCCCGCCCCGACGTCGAGCAGCACGTAGACCCCCGCGTCACGGGCGGCGGAGACCAGCGGCTGCAGGGCGTCCAGGTCCTCCTGGGTGACCCAGTCGCCGTCCTCGCCCGCCCCGCCCGACGTCGCGCTCGCGGTGAGCACGAGGGTCGGCACGACCGGCGCGTCCTGGGTGTCGGACCCGTCGGACCCGTCGTCGTCCTCGGACGGCTCGTACGCCGCGGCGGCGGCCTGCGCCCGTGCCACAGCCGTCGCCGGGTCCTCCCACACGGTCGCGTCGACCGTGACGTACCGCGCGGGGAGCAGGTGCTGGCTGCCCGTGGGCAGCAGGGCGGCCCGCTCGGCCGCCGCGACGCGCCACGCGAAGGTCGTGGCGTCGCCGAAGCCCGGGCCCACCCCGACGACGGTGAGCGCCTGCGCCCGGTCGACGGTCTGAACGGCGTGGGCCGTGCCGAGGTCTCCCCCGGGGACGGCGGTCGTCACGGCCCCGGCGGCACGGAGGGACGCGATCGCCGCTTCCTGACCCTTGACCGGGTCGACGAGCGCCAGCACCTCCCGCAGCAGGCCCGTCCCCGCCGGGCTGGGGCTCCCGGTGCCGCCGGCCGCCGGCGGGGACGACGTCACGTCGCCGCTCCCGAGCATCGAGTCGAGCTGGCCGGCCAGGTCCTCGAGGTCGTCGGCCTCGAGCGTCGGGCCGGCGCCGGCCTTGCCCGCGACCACGTCGGGGGCGACGACGAGGGTCTGCACGCCCGCCGCGTCGGCGGCCTGGCGCGACGCCTCGTCGTCGTGGTCCGTCGTCGCACCGTCCTCGCCGCCGTGGACCTCGTCGCCCGTGACGATCACGGCGACGCGCGCACCCAGCCGCCCCAGCTCGTCCGTCACGCCGGAGCCGGACCCGTCCACCAGCAGCGCGGGGGCGTGCACGGCAACGGCCGTGGCCGCGAGCGCCGGGCGCGCGGACGCGTCGTCCGCGTCCGCGAGGACCACGATCTCGGAGCGCGCGTAGACGGTCTGGCTGGTGGTCAGCGCCAGCTCGACGGGGTCCTCGGAGTCGAGCAGCACCGTGTGCGACGACAGGTCCCGGACCGCGACGGACGGGGCCGCCGCCGGGGAGGTGGCCGCCTCGTCGGGCGGGGAGGCCGTGCAGCCGGTGAGCGCCAGTGCACCGGTCAGGACGACGGCGGGCAGGACGAATCGGACGTTCCGGAGGGGCACTCCCTCATCTTTGCGCATCCCGCGGCCGGGGTCGACGTCCTCCCGGACGGTATGCCAGATCTCCGGCGTGTCGCCTCGTGAGCCGTCCCGTGCGAGAGGATCGGCGGGTGCCGAGCAACCTCCTGATGCGGATCCACAGCCCCGAGTTCCAGGCCATGTCGCAGCGTGTGCTCCGTGCGACGGAGCTCACGTCCCGCCTCAACGTGCTGCCGTTCGACGACGACGAGGGCAAGGCGGCGTTGTTCGAGCAGCTCCTGGGCCGGCCGCTGTCACCGCGCGTGACGATCTACCCGCCGTTCTACACGGACCACGGGCTGCACCTGGACCTCGCCGACCGGGTGTTCGTCAACCAGGGCTGCACGTTCCTCGACTACGCGGGGATCCGGCTGGCCGAGCGCGTGATGGTCGCGCCGAAGGTCACGTTCATCACCGTCGGACATCCCGTCGACACCGACGACCGCCGGGTCTGGCTCACCGGCGGGCCCATCGACGTCGAGGAGAACGTGTGGATCGGCGCCGACGCCACCATCCTCCCGGGCGTCACCATCGGCCGGGACTCCGTGATCGCCGCCGGGTCCGTCGTCACCGAGGACGTCCCTGCCCGCAGCCTCGTCGCCGGGGGTAAGGCGACCGTGCGCCGCAGCTGGTGAGGCGGGGCTGGCGGGGTGTCGCCGTCAGCGGCCGGCCGCCGTCCGTAAGTTTCCCGCGATGACCGGACATCTCTCGGCATGAACAGATTCCCCCGTGCGGCGACGCCACCGGGCGACGGCACGCCTGCGGACGAGGACCGGGTCGCCGAGTGGTGGCACCGGCACGCCCCGCGCGTGCAGGCGTACGCGCTGCGGCACGTCGACGTCCACGCAGCGCAGGAGGTCGTGTCGGAGACGTTCCTGGTCGCGTGGCGCCGGCGCCGCGACCTGCTGGACGGGCTGCCCGACGACGAGGTCCTGCCGTGGCTCGTCGGCGTGGCACGCAACATCGTCCGCAACGAGCGCCGGTCCACGCGGCGCGCCACCGCCCTGGCCGCCCGGCTGGGCGGCGTTGCTCGTCGCGGCACGGCCACGCCCGCCGTCGACGCGGCGGTGGCCGAGCGCGAGCACGTCCTGCTCGCCCTGTCACGCCTGCCGGAGAAGCATCGCGAGGCGGTTCTCCTCGTCGCGTGGGACGGGCTGACGCGGGAGCAGGCCGCCCGCGTCACGGGCTGCCGACTGGGGACGTTCGACGTCCGCCTCTCGCGCGCGCCGCCGGCTCGAGGAACTGCTCGACACCGACGACCTCGGCCCGGACGGCCAGGACACCACCGCAGACCGAGCCGGTCGCGCCGCGGTCGCCACACCCGGCGTGCACCCACTCCCCGACGGACCCGTTGGAGGTCACCGATGACCCGCGACTCGATCGACCGTGCCGCAGCCCTGGCACCGCACCTCCCCGTGGACCCCGAGGGGCTCGCTCGTGCTCGGGGTCTCTACGAGTCGGGCCGAGCCGCGCACGCGTCACGACCGGCACGACGACGTCCCGGTACCGGCATGTCCTGGTCTCGGTTCGCCCTCACCGCAGGTCTGGCGACCGCCACCGCCGCGGCCGTGCTGGCCGTCGCGGTCCTGGTGAGCCCGGGCGGCGAGCCCGGGGCGCCGCCGTCCCGCGTCGGGCCGCTCGGGCTCGTCCCCGCCGCTGCTGCCGCCGACCCGTCCTGCGGGGCGGCGCAGGTGGACGAGGACCAGTCGACCCCGATGCCGCGCGACGCCTGGGCGGGCAGCCCCGTCGCGGACGTCGCGGCGCTCGTGGGGCCGGGGCGTCCGGACCGGGTCACTGCGTCCGAGGTGGTCCGGCACTGTCCGGTCGCGGTGGCGTCCGCCGTGGTCTACGCACCGGGGACGGCACGCGGGGTCAACGTCTACCGCGACGTCGCCGCCGGCCCCCTCACGGAGATCGAGTCCCTCCGGTCCGCCGACAAGGTCTCCCTGCGCGGCGTCGACGGCTGGGTGCTCGCGTGGGTCAACGACCCGGACGTGCCCCGGCAGCGGCTCACCTGGACCGATCAGGACGGCGTGCGCTGGTACGCCGTCGCCGAGGGGATGCCCGAGGCGCGCACGCTCGCCGTGCTCGACGCGCTCCGGTTCGACGCCGCAGGCGTCCTCGACCCGCGCAGCGTCCCGGTCGGCCTCGCGAGCGCGCCTGCGGTCGCACCGGTGGTCGGCGAGCGGTCCACCTACCGGTGGTCCGTGGAGTACGGCGCGGACGACCGCGTCGTCACCGAGCTCGGCGACGGAGGGCTGGTCGAGGACGCAGGCCCGTCGTCCGTGCTCCTCGAGGTGACGACGCCGGCGACCGCCCCCGTGGAAGCCGAGGTCGCGGAGTTCGGCCACGAGCTCGTGGACCTCGACGGGACGCGCGCCGCCTGGACGCCCCAGGGGCAGGGGGGCGCCGAGCTCCGGTGGGTGCGGGCGGGCGTGCGGTACCGGCTGGTCGCCCAGGTCGACTCGCTCGACGCGATGCGCAGGATCGCCCGGACGGTCCAGACCGTCGACCTGGACGACCCGCGCCTGCACTGACCTCGCTCTGGGTACGGAGTCGGCGGAAGCTCGGTCGCGAGCTCCCGCCGCTTCCGTACCCACAGCTCCGGGCCAGGCGCTGCGGCAAAGGGAAAAGGGCCGCTGACCTGGTGGTCAGCAGCCCTCAGCTGATGGACTCGCTCGGTGCGCGCGCGGTGGCCACGCCGTCCTGCCGCGCCACGACGTACACGTTCGACCCGCTGGACCGCACCACCTCGAGCACGTCGGGTGGCAAGACGACGGACTACACCTATCTGGGCCTGTCGTCGGAGGTCCTCACGGAGGAGGTCGCGGGCGAGCTGTCGAAGTCGTACCAGTACTCCCCGTGGGGTGAACGGCTGTCGCCGGTCTCCCACCAGGCCGACGCCGAGGCAGGTGTCGAGGCGGGGGAGACGGCCTACTACGGGTACAACGCTCCGTTGATCGCCTCGCTGAGACCTGGCCGCCTCACCCCCGGGCCTTTACTCGATAGGCAAGTCTGGAAGGCTCGAGATGAGAGCACGCACATCTTCTTTACTCGCTCCGACCCGCGTTTGAAAATCGCGATCGTCGCCAGTCTCGAGAGCTTCCATCATAAGCGACTGCACAAGAAAGAATTCGCCTCGCATCATAGTCACCACAACCAAATCACCACGATCGTCAACGTCCATTACCGCTCCTCACCTTTGAACCTGGAAGTTGCGAAGGAAGTAGCTATACCCTCCACTCGGCGCGAAAGCGGTTCCGCCATCAACCGCGCCCGGATTTCGGACGACGATAACACCGTTGTCCCAGTAGTCGCTCGCCCCGTCCTTTCGAACACGACGCTCACCGTTGAGAATTACTCCTTGGATCATCTCTGCAAAATCGCCCCGGGTGCGAATCCCTGGAAACTCGCCGAGCTCAACAACATGCTTCTCAAGTGCGTGCCCACTGGCAAGCCCTAGGCATGCCATGGCGCACCTCCCTGAAACAGGCGTCCTATCACCTTCTGGACGCGACACCCCCACCTGGCCCCCGACGTTCACGGCGACGCCTGAGCGTCACGCTCAGCATTCCCGTCGTCCCTCGGACCTCTGGGATCACCAAGACGCCTGGCCAGGCCATCCAGTACTCAAGCAGAACCCAAAGGCCCAAGAAGAGGGATGACGCGGCCACAAAGTGCACTACATCAGTAAGCAGTTCTCGCTGTGGGGCACCCAGAACCCCTCCGAGTATGAGGAGAAGACACCAGGAAATCATAATCAAGTTTGCAGGAATAAGGACGCGTAGAGCCGACCGCGCCTTCTCCAGGTCGCCCCCGGTCCTACGTTCGGCGTAAACCGCTGGACTGAGATCGGCGCCTTTATCTACCACGCGCCGAAGAAACTGTACGAAAGTGCGCCCGACAACGGCGAGCAATAGTGCGCCGATAAGGAAGGAGAGACCCCTGAATCCCAAGCTTTCAAGAAGTCTACCGTATAGCATCTAAATTTCCGCCCAGCCCCACTCGCGCCCCAGGCGAACTCTGTTCGTTACTCATACCGCATGGTGCGGTGTGCGATTGAGCCCCCGGCCTGAACGGACGCGAACACGGCGATCTGTCGACGGTCGCCCACAGGACCTCCACCTTTGACAGGTCCATCTCGGCGTATGCCAGGGTGTGCCATGGAAACGATCGGCGCATTTAAGTCGTCGAATCACGGGCGTACGCGATTATGCAGCCCAAATAGGCCTCCGTCAGCACCAGCGGCACTCCACCCAACCAAGCCGCACCCGCTCCAAGGCGGGCGCCGAGATACCAGGTCAGCCCCAACCAAACGACCATCGCTAGCACAGCAATGAAGATGCAAGATAGTCGAGGGCCCTCGAGGAGAGGCCTCTGGCGCAAGTTCGCCCAGACGGCGATCGTTCTTGCCTGCCCCAGGGCAAAAGGCACCAACATCGCACTCGCAGAAACGAATATTGTGGTTACAAACCAGACTCCGTAGATCGTTCCAGCGACTGCTAGCAGGATCGACAAGGCAGCCGAAATGAACAGTCGCGCACGCCTCACGCCTCGTCCGTGTTGGAAGAGCACTTCCGCATCCATAGACAACCTCCGGTACCAGGCTATATGATCGTGCCAGCTCGAACCGAGGCGCTAGCGATCGAAGGCGTCTTGAATGCCATCCTCAATTCCCATCCCTCCGATCTCGAGCATCACATCGACCGCCCATGGCGCACCCTCGCCAAAGTAACCTGCCATCTTGTCGGCTGCGAAACCCGCGCCGGGCATGAAGAGGCCAACGCCTGCCGACACCGCCGAGTCAACTGCTTCACCTGTATTGCCCAAACGGGCATTGGCAATCGCGTTCGTTGTGTCGAGCGCGACAGTTGCATATCCGCTTACAGTGCTGACCCATCCACCGACGGCCACCATCGCGCCCCCAACGAACGGCCCCGCGCCGGTCGGGGCCGAGGCTACACCGACTAGCAGTCCCGATCCCTCAAGCCCCAGTCCAAAGAGGGCGGCAATTCCAGTGACCTCCGACGCGTCATCCGTCCAGCCCGCAAGCCCTTCGGCTGTGAAAAATGTCTCGTGAAGCTGGTCGCCGACGCCGTCAAATATCGACGACTCCCTAGTGTCATCCGACTCTGTGTCGCGATTTCGCAGGAGCAATTCGTCATGCCCATCAGCCTCAAATGAGTCTAGTAGTTCCTGTCCCATGATTTCTTCGAGGGTCATGTGATCATACTCGTTGACGACGGTCCACGACTCACTTGTCTTGGCGCACGAATAGTGTTCCTCCATGCATTCGATCGGACGGTGTCCGTCGTACTCGACGCGGGTGATGGGGTTTCCGCTCGTGAAGGCGTAGCGGTTGCTGGTGTACGGGTCGGCGCCGAGGCCCATGTGCGCGCCAGCGCCGTTGTACATGTCGCGGGTGGTGAACCGGTTGAGGCCGGGGTCGTAGTCACGGAACCCCATGTCATACGTGCCGGAGCCGGCGTTGAGGCGCTTGGAGTTGTACCGGTAGGCGTTGAACGGCTCCGCGTTCGTCGGGTCGCCCGCTTCGGGCTTGTCGATCCCCGAGAACTCGGTCGTGTCATCACTGCCGTAGGCCGTGTACCCGTACGTCGCGACCGTGTCACCCGACTCGTCGGTCAGGGTCTCGACATCCGTGTGCGCGTTGTACCCGTAGTACGCCGTCTCCCCCGCCTCGACACCCTCGTCGGCGTCGGCCTGGTGGGAGATCTGCGACAGGCGCCCACCCCACGGGGAGTACTGGTACGACTTCGACAGCTCGCCCGCCACCTCCTCCGTCAGCACCTCCGACGAGAGGCCCAGGTAGGTGTAGTCCGTCGTCTTACCACCCGACGTGGACGAAGTGGTGCGGTCCAGCGGATCGAACGTGTACGTGGTCGCGACCAGCGCCCCGGTGTCGTCCATCTTCTCGGACTTCACCACGTGGTCGAACCCGTCCAACGTGCTGCGCGAGATCACCGTCCCCGCCGACGTGACCGACTGCTGCCGACCGAACGGGTCATACGTGTAGTTCGCCGTCTGCCCACCCGTCGTGACCGTCTGCAGCCGGTTGCGGTCATACGCGTACGTCGTCGTCGAACCCTTGAGGGTCTGCGAGATCACGTTCGCGTTCGCGTCGTGCACATACACCTCTTCCGAGGCCCCGTTGCCGGTCTTGACCTTCTTCGCGAGGCGGTCGACCGGGTCGTACGCGTATGTCGTGGTCGACTCCAGCAGCTTGCTGTGGTCGTCCGCATCCATCTTCGAAGCCGCGTCGGTGGCCTGGTTGCCGTTCGCGTCATACGTGTACGCGTGCGACGCGACCAGCGTCTCGCCGTCCTTCTTGACCTCCTTGGTGGACTTCAGCGCCCCGTCCAGGAAGTACGTGTACGAGGTCACGTTGCCGTTCGGCTTCGTCTCCGACGCCTTCTGCGACCGGACCGTGTACCCATAGGTGGTCGTCTTCACCGACCCCGGCGTCTCACCGGTCGTGTCGGTCACCCCGACCGTCTTCAGGAGCTCGCGGGTGTCGTAGGTGTACTCGCTGACCTGGTCGGGGTGCGTGACCTTCGTCGGCTGCCCGTTCACGTCATACGCGTACGACGTGGTCGACTTCGGGGTGCCGGCCAGGTTCTCCGTCACCGACGACACCTGGTTCAGGTCGTCGTAGGCCACCTTGTACGCATCCACGCCCGCACCAGAGCCGCCCGCGTCCTTCGACGCGTCGTCGATCGTCGTCAGGTTGCCGTTGACGTCATAGCCGTAGGTGAACGTCTTCTGCTCGGAGTCCGTGTCCGCACTGTTGTCCCGCACCAGCTTCACGCCGTCCGCGACCACCACACCGGTGGCCGACGGCGTCATTGCCAGCGATGTCGTCTCGTTCTCGTCCAGCTGGTAGGAGCCGACCTTCTTCCACGCCCCGGCACCGGCGGACTGGTCCACCGTCACCTTCGGCTCGACAACCTCGGCCCCCTCCGAACCTGCCTCGGCGTCGGGGTCGCGGCATGCGTGCGGTGATCGATGCCCTGCTGACCCTCGAGATCCCGGTCGCCCGGGTGCCCTTGACCGTCGTCGACTGACGGTCAGAGTTGTTCGCCGCATGAGGGCGGTCGGGTCGTGACCCTCCGCGCGATCGTCACGCACGCGACGACGCGCAGCACCCGCGATCACCGCAAGCCTCGACGTCGTGGCATGAGCCCGCGCGGGCGCCGAAAAAGCAGAAGGGCCGCTGACCAGAAGTCAGCGGCCCTCAGCCGGTGGAGCTAGGGGGATTCGAACCCCCGACCTTCTCATTGCGAATGGGAGACTGCGGTACGCTGGACGGGTAATGAACCGCCCCTGACCTGCACAGATAGTGGCGGAGCGTATGCAGGGCATACGCTAGACATGGCCCCCAGGATGTACCCCCAGGATCGAGGCGAGATGGCTACCACGAAGAAGCGGCGCCAGTACGGCACCGGCGGCGTCAGCTACGACTCCGACCGCAAGCGGTGGGTCGGGACCATCGAGGCCGGCATCACCGCCAAGGGCACCCGCCGCCGCCTGAAGGTCACCGGCAAGACCGAGGCCGAGGCGAAGGCGAAGCTGAAGGAGAAGCAGCGGCAGATCGCGGCCGAAGGACTGCCCGTCGAGGGCGCCTCGGCCAAGGTCACCGTCGCCATGTGGGCCAAGACCTGGACCGAGCGGCGCGCGGACGAGGTGCGGTCCTCGACGACGAGCAACGACGTGTCCCAGGTCCGCCGCTGGGTCGTCCCCACGATCGGGCACGTCCGCCTCGAGCAGCTCACCCCGGCGCACATGCGCTCGGTCACGACGGCGATCCGAGCCGCGGGCCGCGCGGAGTCGACCGCCCTGCGCGCGCAGGTCGTCCTGAAGAAGATGCTGCGCGACGGCATCGTCGAGGGGTACCGCATCCCCGCCCGTGTGCTCGCCATGCCGAATCCCGAGAAGAACACCACCGACCGCGACGCCATCCCCCTGATCGATGCCCACGCCCTCATCCGCGCTGCCGGCGAGCTCGGGCCCGCCGGGTCCCGCTGGGTCGCCGCCTTCCTACAGGGCATGCGCCAGGGCGAGTGTCTCGGCCTCACGTGGGACTGCGTCGACTTCGAGCGCAAGCAGATCCGGGTCGAGTGGCAGCTCGACGCCCTCCCCTACCGCGTCGCGCGCGACCGGGCGTCCGGCTTCCGCATCAAGCCCGGCATCCCGCGCCGCCACCTCGTCGACCGCTGGCACCTCGTGCCGCCGAAGTCGAAGAAGGGCACCCGCGTCATCCCGATGGTGCCGTGGATGGAGGCCGCCCTGCTCGCGTGGCGGTCCGTCGCCCCGACGTCGCCCTACGGCCTGGTGTGGCCCCATGCCGACGGCCAGCCCCGCGACGACAAGGACGACTCCGCCGCCTGGTACGCCCTGCAGGACGCCGCCCAAGTGGCGCACACCGCCGACGGCCCGGCCGGGACGACGCTCGGGCGGCGCTACGCCCTGCACGAGGCCCGCCACTCGACCGCGACCCTCCTGATGGAGGCGGGTGTCCCCGACACGGTCATCACCGCGATCATGGGGCACAGCAGCATCGTGAGCTCGCAGGCCTACCTCCACGCCTCGCAGGACATGTCGCGGAAGGCCCTCGACGACGTCGCCGGGCGGCTCGGGCTCATCGCTCCGGCGTGATGTCACCTGGGGGCGACATTCCTGCGGGTGTCAGCGATCGGTGACATTGCGCCTTGATCGGCCGCCGTCCAGCGCCCGGCCTTGACTGGTCAGACGGCGCGGAGGTGGCGGCCGGCCCGCGCGGGAGCGGGTCGGCGCCACACCTCTGACCGCCAGACTTCGATGAGGCGGGTGGAGACGTCGAGCTCTCGCGCGATCGCGCCCGCGTGTGGCCCGTGGAGGCGTTCGGCGAGGGCGTAGTCGACCGCGCTGATGAGCAGGCGCGCGGCCCACGCGTCCGCGGCAACCTCGTCGCGCTCGACGTCGTGGTAGAGCGTCCAGTCGTGGCCGAGGGACCAGTGCCCCATCTCGTGCGCGAGGGTGCACCGCTGGGTGAGGACGCTCTTGCGGTGGTTCAGCAGCACCAGGCCCGAGCGCCGCAGCTCCCCGGCGCGGCGACCGAGGTTGTCCCACTTCACACGCATGCCGAGCTCCTCGGCTGCGGCGATCAGGTCCTCGAGCGTCACGGGTCCACTTCTAGTGCCTCGGGCTCCTGTATGCACGGCGGCGCGCCCGGCGTGGTTGATCGGATGGTGGCGATCCTCACTGCGGCCGCCCTGTCTCTGTGCTCTACTGGGCACGCACGCTGATCCCGGCTCATGTCGGGGGTAGGCATGCGATCAAGGGAGGCCCCCCTGGGGGCCTCCCCTTCTTTCTATGCGGGGTAGACGACGATGCCGTCCGCGTTCGCGCGACTCACCTCGGTGCGATGGATCGCCGCCAGCTCGCTCCACATTCGCTCGTTGCACACCGAGGCAACCGAGCGCCCTGGGGGCTGGAACCTCCTGAAGGCCGCGTAGGCGGTCAGGTCGGCCGACTGGATGAAGTAGGAGAACGCCGAGTCGCGCACGACCGGGTCTTCGACGAGAAGCGGGGAAGCGACAGAGTGGCCCCCGGGCGCCCACGAATGCCTTCGAAACCGGCGGTGATGCTTGCGGACGGCAGCGTTCTCGCCGTCGTCGTGGACCAGGATGATCGGGTGTCCGTACTCGCGCGAACGCATTCGGAGCCGCTGAAGCAGGTACTCCCAGGATCGCTCGTGTGCGTCGTCGGAGTAGCGGCTGTGCTCCTTGTCGATCACGACCGCGAACGCACCGCTCGCGGCGACCGCCGTCGCGCGAAGTAGCCGCTGGTAGATGTCACGGCGCTGTCCGTCGCCGAGTTTCATGTCCGAGAGCGGCCCGCGGGCACGGATCAGGTAGTTGGCCTTGAGCTCGTCCCGTAGCTTGACGCCGTAGATGCGCCGTATGTCACGGCGCGCTTCAGTGAGGACGCCGAGGCGGTCCGTCCACTGGTCAATCGGGACGAGCACGCAGCCCAGGGTGAAGGTCCGCGTGCCCCCCTTGGCGACCGGCCCGACGTTGCCCGACTCGTCGATGTAGGCGAATTCGGCCGTGGGCCGGCGGTCGGAGCCCTGCATGGCGCCGATGGTGCCGAGGACACTCACGGCTCCTCCTGCTGCGCCTCGACCTCGGCGTCGTCGTCCTGGTCGCGCGCCGCGAGCATGTAGTCGCCGGCGTCTGGGTCGTCGGCCAGCCGACGCTTCGACAGGAGGATGACCTCGTCGGTGCCTTCGATGGGCCGCGCCTCGACGAACGGGTTCGTGCCGCGGAAGCTCTCGGCGGCGACCCGTTTGCCGTGGAGCAGCTCGGCGAAGTAGCGCATCCCCCCTGCCTCCTCGGCCGCTTCGAGGTGCGCGACCTGCTCGGCGAGGTTGTCCGCGAGCTGGCGGGGCGTCCAGAGCCAGAGGGCATCGGTGGGCGGGTGCGCTTCGTCGCCGGCGTCGTCGAGCCAGTCACGGATCTGGTCGAACGCCCGCTGGAACTTGTCCAGGTCCAGCACCACGCCACGCCCGTGCTGCGCGGTGTGGGCGTCGGGGCCGTCGAGCACCTTGCTCCAGTCGCCGTCGCTCCATGGCCAGAGGGTGACGAGGGCGGCGCGCAGCCTATCGGCCCGGACGGAGGCGCCGGCTTCGACCCGGTCCCATGTGGCCGAGTTGAGCGAGGCGGCCTGGTAGGCGCGCAGCTTGGTGCCGAACTGCCGCTCGCGCTCCTCGCGGACCAGTTCGGCGAGCTGGTGGCGCTGCTCCTCGGTGATGTCCATGTCCCCAGGATGCCAGACACACCTAGGAACACCTAGTGATAGGCGCAACCGCTAGAAGTCGCCAATCCCACCCGTCTGACATGTATCAAACGTGTTCCCACCCGCTCCGTCCATTGATACCTGTTCCTAGGTGTGGTTATCTGTACCCATGAACACGCCAACCACCATCGAGGTGAACGGGCCCGCGATCCGCGAGATCCGGCTCCGCTCGGGACTGGGCGTCTCGCAGCTCGCCGACGCGGTCGGTGTGAAGCGCCCCTACGTCGCGAAGATCGAGCTCGGGCACTCGCGCCGCGTGAGCCCCGCCGTCTTCAACCGGCTCATCGCCGCGCTGTCCGTCCAGGACCGCCGCGCGATCATGGCCAACCCCTACGGCTCGGCCGACGTCGAGGCGGCGGCCTGATGCCCAGCGCGCTCGCGATGACGCTCGCCGAGGCCGCGGCGCTGACGCCGTTCTCGGTCGACACGCTCCGGCGCGCGATCCGCGAGACCGACCCCACCGCCTTCCCCCCGCCCCTGCGCGCGAAGAAGGACTCCCGAGGCCGCCAGATCGTCCTCACCCGCGAGCTCGAGCGGTGGCTCGACTCGCTGCCTGACGCCTGACCCAGAAAAGCAGCAACCCCGCCTCACGGCCTAGGAACCGGGCGGGGTCACTACATCACCAAGGAGTGTCTCATGAACCCGATCCGAAGGCTCGGTTCCTGGCTCGTCCGGACCCTCATCGAGGAGGGCCGCGCCGACCACCCCGCCCGCCCGGGCCACATCGACCCCGCACAGATCGAGTCCGCCGTCCACGCGAACCGCGACATGTGCCACGACCGGTACGACGACGCCGAGATCGGCTCGTACTGGTGCACCCTCGCCCCCGACCACGCCGGCGACCACGAGTGCCACAGCGCGATGAGCGGCCGCACCGTCCGCGCCTGGCGTGACGTCACCGCCGCCGCGCACCAGGAGGCGCAGCTGCGGTCGTGGCTGCAGACCGTCGGAGCCACCGACCCCGACACGCCGATCTACCACGACGCGCTCGCCGCGTGGGCCAAGGCGAAGGAGTACCTCGCCGAGCGCCAGGCGTTCCGCGAGGCGCCCGCCATGGTCGCTGAGGTCGAGGTCTTCCTGCAGGAGGCGGACCGATGAGCGACGTCCCGACCCGCCGCGCCCCGTTCTCCGGCCTGCCCGCGGTGTCCTTCCGCACCGACCACGCGCACGTCGCCGAGCGGACGACCGACGGACGGCAGCCCGAGTGGTTCAGCCGGCGTGAGACCTCCGAGGAGATCAAGGCGTCGCTCAGCGGCACGGGTACTCAGCCCGCCCCGCCCACGGCAGGCGTCTCTGCTCTCCGCGCCGGTGCAGGGCTCCTCGAGAAGGCCGGGATCGACGTGGCCATGACCGTGGGCCTCGCCGTCGCGCACGAGCAGGAGGGAGCACTCCCGAACAGCCTCCTGTCCCTCGCGGACGCGGAAGCCCGCCGCGACGGGATCCGGTGGGCGATCGACGTCATCGACCGCCACCGCGACTCGCTCAAGGACGACCCCGACGACTACGCCGCCTCGATGCTCGACGCGATCGCGCTCGAGCTGACCGAGGAGGTCGGACGGTGAGCGCCGTCGACCGCGCCATCGAGGCGATGATGACCGTGCCGCTCGGCGGCAGGGTCGACCCGCCGTACAAGGCGCGGCTCGCGCGCGTCGTGTTCGAGTCCATCGACGTCGAGGAGCAGGCCCGGGCCGTGTTCATCGGCCGCCAGGTCGACCCCCGGTTCAAGGTGCTCGCCGCGACCATGTGGGACCAGAACCGGGTGCCCCAGGTCCGCGACGCCCTGATCGCTGACCTCCGGGCCGCGAAGGCGCACCTGCTGGACGGTGCGTCATGATCCCCGCCGACCAGCTCCACAACGCCGGTCCGGGCGAGGAAGTCGTCGGCGACTGCTGGCGGACCGCCATCGCGTGCGTGCTCGACATCCCGCCTGCCGACGTCCCCCACTTCGTCCAGGAGCACGGCGGCTACTTCGCACAGGCCACCCTCGACTGGCTCGCCGAGCGTGACATGCGCGGCGAGTTCTGGAACGGGCCCCCGACCGACTACGAGGGCCACGTCATCGCCACCGGTCCGAGCCCTCGCGGTGACTGGCTGCACGCCGTCGTCGCGTACATCGAGCCGGGCCTGCCCGGGTTCGTGGAGACGCGCATGGTGCACGACCCGCACCCGTCACGCGACTTCCTCGCTGGTCCCCCGGTCGAGTGGTTCCTCATCCGGGGAGGCGCGTCGTGAGCACCACCGAGCCCAGGACGCTCCCCGCGGGCATGGGCATCTCGACGGCCGATGCCATGGCTGGGGCAGCCGCCCTGACGGCAGCGATGTCCGCGCTCAACACGAGCGACGAGTCGGAGCCGACCCCCGCGCAGGTCGTCGAGCGGGCCATGCCGTTCGAGCAGCACATCTCGAACGCGCTGCGGCACCTCCTCGACGAGGCGATCCGGTTCGTCGACGTCGCCGCCTGGAACGCGCACGGCACTCACCCCGTGCTCCTCACGCCGCACGCCCTGCACCGGCTCGAGAACGCGGTCGCCAACCTGCGCGCCACGCTCCCCCCGGCGGCCGAGCTGGGACGGAGGCGGTCATGAGCCTCGACGCGAAACTCGACATCGACCAGCGCCTCACGTGCGAGGCCGCCGGGCAGCACATCCCCGGCTGCTACAACCCGTTGCACGACTCGACCGCGTGCGTCTGCGGCGAGGTCTGGTGGCGGGGGAACGCGGGCGGCTGGCACTCGCACCGGAACGACCTCGTCGTCGGCGAGGGCGCCGGCGGCCGACCGATCTACGAGCCCGGCCCGTGGAAGCACTACTTCCTTCACGGCCCGTTCTGCGACCGGTCCGACATCAGCCCCGGGTTCGACCACCGCTGCACAGACGTCGAGCCCGTGCCCGCCGCCGAGTTCTGGGGGCGGTCATGAGCACCGAGTCGCGGGACGTAGGCCATTTCGCCGAGCACAACCGGCGCACCCGAGCGCAGAAGCGCGAGGACCGCATCACGCAGGTCGAGGTCATGGCCGAGGACGGGTGGTCGCTGTCCAGCGTCGCCCGGAAGTTCGGCTGGTCCCCCCGGCGCCTGACGCGCTACCTCGACCACCTCCGGCACCACGACCTCGTCGAGCGCCTCGCGCGCAACGAGGGCCTGACGACCGACGGCCGGTGGCGCGGATGAGCAACGACTGGGAGCGCGACGAGCTCCGCAGCGCACGCCGCCACTCCGAGCGGCACACCCCCGTACAGCACTGGGCCGAGCGGGACCGCGCCACCGACGGCGCGGCCGCCGAAGCCGACGAGCAGAAGCGAGAGAAGCGATGACCGCGAAGAAGAAGACCCCGACGAACCCGACCCTCACCATCAGCGCGAAGGAGCTCGGCGCGCTCGTCGCCCCCGTCATCCCGCACGCCGAGCGCGGCAGCGCGTTCAGCACCCAGATCCTGGAAGCCGTCCTCGTCCGCAAGGCAGGCGAGTACGTGACCGCGCTCGCGACGGACCGCTACAAGATCGGCTTCCAGCGGCTCGCGATCAGCGACACCGTCCAGGCCGACGACGGGTTCCGAGCCGCGATCCCGGTGGTCGCGATCAAGCACATCCGCACCGTGTTCCGTGCGACTAAGGTGCACAACCCGGTGCTCCGCCTCACCGTCGAGGGCGACCAGCTCCACGTCGAGATCGCCGACGGTTTCGACACCGAGCGTGGCGCCATCACTGGCGCGTCGCTCCGGTTCGCCCTCGCCGGCGGCGAGTACCCGAGGGTCGACCACCTCGTCCGTGAGGCGCTCGAAGCGAAGCCCCCGGCCGAGGCGATGGCGATGAACGTCAACCCGAACTTCCTCGCCGAGTTCCGCATCGGCCAGCCCCTGCACACCCCGATCACGATCACGCCGACGAGGCACCCGAACAGCCCGTGGCTCGTCCGCGTGGGCGCGGACTTCGTCGGGCTCATCGTCCCCGTCCGGTTCGCCGGAGAGGGCGAGGAGACGTCGCGCAAGGACGAGTGGCTCGCGCTGCTCGACCCGGCCGAGCCCAAGACCAAGGCGGCGGCGTGATGAGCACCCGGCAGGAGCGCACCGAGGAGTTCAAGCAGGTCTCCGGCGAGGCCGCGATCATCGCCGACATCCGCCACCTTCTCGGCCGCATCAACCGGCGCGGGTTCGCCCACCGCGGCGAGACGAAGCGGCTCGAGGAGAAGAAGGCGGAGCTCGCGGTCGTCCGCATGGGCGGTGACGTCCGGTGAACGCCGCGGCCCAGGCCGTCGAGGCCGAACTCGCCGCCCTGCGGGAGCGGATCAGCGCGCACGGCGGCCGCTCCACGCGCCAGGAGAAGCGGCTGCGGCGCCGAATGCGCGCGCGGCTCGTGCTCGCCCGGCGGGGGGTGACGGCATGAGCGAGATGACCGCCCGACAGGCGCGGGACTGGCCCTCCGCCGTCGCCGAGGTCCAGCGCCACGTCACCAACGAGGACGTCCCCACCGACCTCGCCCGCTGGACGGTCGTGTGGGCCGAGGAGATCCGCCCCGGCCGAGGCCAGGACTTCACCGCCACCTGGCTCACCGGGGACCACGTCGCGCAGGTGCGGATGGGCGTGTACGGCACCCCGGACGTCGCCGTCGGCGAAGTCGACTGGCTGCACAGCAGTGCCGACGAGGCGTGTGGGTGCGAGGAGTGCGCCGGGAGGTGGACCTGATGACCGCCGTCGACACCGCCCAGGCCCGCGTGAACGCTGCGCGCACGGAGATGCGCCGCGTCGAGCGCCTGTTCCACAACTACGGCAGCGCGTCGCGTGCCGAGCTCCAGGAGGCGCGCGCCGAGTACCGCGACGCGCTGCGCGAGCTCCGGGACGCCGAGCACGAGGAGGTGCGCGACTGATGGACGCCGCCGAATGGACCGGAGCCATCGTCTGCCTCGCGCTCCTCGTGCTCACCGCGTGGGGCAGCGACTGGCACGACCGCGACCGCAAGCGAGGTGGCCGGCGATGACCGCAACCACCGCCCCAGCGATCGCGTTCGACATGCCCGACGCGGAGTACCGCGCCGCGCCCGGGCTGTCCTCCACCGGGCTCAAGCACCTGCTCGAGTCCCCCGCCCGCTTCGACTGGGAGCGCCGGCACCGCACCGACAAGAAGGCGTTCGACCTCGGGCACGCCGTCCACGCGAAGGTGCTCGGCGCCGGCCTCGACGTCGCCGTCATCCCCGCCGAGAAGCTCGCGTCGAACGGTGCCGCGTCCACGAAGGACGCGAAGGAGTTCATCGCCGGGGCCCGCGCCGAGGGACTCGTCCCGATCAAGCCGGACGAGTGGGCCGCCGTCGAGCGCATGGCGAACGCCGTGCTCGCCAACGACGACGCCCGAGCCCTGCTCGAAGCGCCCGGCAACTCCGAGGCGAGCGCGTTCTGGGACGACCCCGAGACGGGCATCGAGTGCAAGGGCCGGTTCGACCGGCTCCTCGCCGACGTCCCCATCGCCGTCGACGTCAAGACCACCGGGCAGACGGCCGACCCCCGGCACCTGCCCCGGTACGCCGTGAACCTCGGCTGGGACGTCCAGGCGTCCCACTACCGCGCGGCCGCCGAGATCCTCCGCGGCACCCCGCACCGGTTCCTCCACGTCGTCGTCGAGACCACGGACCCGCACCTCGTGTCCGTCGTCGAGCTCGACGCCGACTTCCTGGCGATCGGCGAAGCCCGACGCCGCACCGCCGTCGACCTGTTCGTCGCCTGCACCGCCGCCGCCCAGTGGCCGGGCTACCCCGCCGGCGTGACGCCCCTGCGCCCGCCCGCCTGGTACGCCGCCGCCGACATCGACCCCGAGGAGTACCTCTCGTGAGCACCGAGATCACCACCACGACGGCGAGCACCGACCTCGCCATCGACCCGGCGCAGACCGGGTTCACCGACATGCAGGTGTCCGCGCTGACGCACCTCGGCGTCGAGAGCGCGAGCGAGGGCGACCTCGCCGTGTTCTTCCACGTCGTCAAGCGCACCGGCCTCGACCCGTTCGCCCGCCAGATCTACATGATCGGCCGGCCGTCGTCCGAGAAGGACGAGAACGGCCAGTGGGTGAAGAAGGTCAAGCAGACCATCCAGACCGGCATCGACGGGTACAGGCTCATCGGCCGCCGGGCCGCCGCGAAGACCGGCGAGCAGATCGCCGTCGGCGCCCCCGAGTGGGCGCGCGACGACGGGCAGTGGCTCCCGCTGTGGACTGGCGCGTGGGGGTACCCGATCGCCGCCCGGGTCACGATCAAGCGCGACGGGCAGCCGTTCACCGCTGTCGCCCTGTTCGACGAGTACAAGCAGACGACCCGGCAGGGAGACCTGACCCGGATGTGGGGGCAGCGGCCCGCCGGGCAGCTCGCGAAGTGCGCCGAGGCGCTCGCCTGGCGCATGGCGTTCCCGCAGGACCTCGCCGGCCTGTACGTCGAGGACGAGCTGCAGCACGCCGACAGCGAGCCCGCCGGGCCTGCCCCGCGCCGCGTCCGCCAGTCCGCGGCCGACGTCATCTCCGCCGGCCGCGTCGTCGAGCACGAGGCCGACGCCGAGCCGGACCTCGCGTCGCAGGCGCAGCAGTCGAAGATCGCCGCCCTGATGAAGGGGGCCGGGATCATCGAGCGCGACCACGCCCTGTCGTTCGTCACCCAGACCGTCGGCCGCGTCGTCGGGTCCCGCAAGGAGCTCACGAAGGACGAGGCCCGGCGCGTCATCGATGCGCTCGAGGCCGACGCCGCCCAGCGCGACGCGGCCGAGCCGCCCGCCGACACCACCGGGGCAGAGTCGTGACCGCCCGCGGCCCCGTCGCCGGCCGGGTCCGGCTCGACGACATCACGTTCCACCCCCACAACGTGCGCGTCGACCTCGGCGACCTGCGCGACCTCGCCGCGTCGATCAAGGAGTTCGGCGTCCTCACGCCCGTCGTGCTCGAGCAGCGCGGCGACACCCTCCGCGTCCGCCAGGGGCACCGTCGCGTCGCCGCCGCCCGGTACGCCGGCCTCGACCGCATCACCGCGATCGTGCACCCCGACGCCCTCGCCGACGACGAGTGGCTCCGCGCCGCCGTGCACGAGAACACCCGCCGCCGCGGCATGGCCGACGAGGACACCGCCCGCGCGATCCGGTCCATGCGCGACGCCGGCATGTCGATCGCGCGCATCGCCGAGGACGTCGCGATCAGCCAGGCGAAGGTGCGCGCCATCCTCAATCCTCCGCCCGAGGACCCTGCGGCGGCCACCGTCGAGAAGGCGAAGCGCCGCCCGCCGCAGCTGCTGTCCGTGAAGCGGCTCCGCGCCGACCTCGACGACGCGCGCACCGCCGTCGCCGCCGGCGAGCTTGACGCGTGGGGCGTGCTCAACCGCATCGAGGCGCTCCTCAGCGGGCCCGAGCCGGTCGCCGGGGGCGGTGACGCGTCATGACCGAGTACGCGCCCCTCGTCGTGACGCCCGTCGCCACCCTCACGGCCGAGCAGACCGAGATGGCCCTCTGCGCCCAGGCCGACCCCGAGGCGTGGTTCCCCGAGAAGGGCGGCAGCACGCGCACCGCGAAGGCCGTCTGCGCCCACTGCCCCATCCGCGAAGCCTGCCTCGAGGTCGCGCTCGCCAACGGCTACCGCGAGGGAGTCTGGGGCGGCGCGAGCTGGCTCGAGCGCAAGCGCATCCTCCGCGCCCGGGCGGTGGTGGCCGCGTGACCGCGAACCTCACCATGACCGACCTGTTCTGCGGCGCCGGCGGCAGCTCCACGGGAGCCGTCAGCGTGCCCGGCGTGCAGGTCCGGCTCGCCGCGAACCACTGGGACAAGGCGATCGAGACCCACAACAGCAACCACCCCGACGTCGACCACCTGCAGGCCGACATCTCGAACACCGACCCGCGGTACGTGCCGAGCACCGACATCCTCTGGGCGTCGCCCGAGTGCACGAACCACTCCCGCGCGAAGGGCCGCAAGGCGCCGAAGCAGGCCGACCTGTTCGGCGACGTGCTGCCCGACGAGGCGGCCGAGCGGTCCCGGGCGACCATGTGGGACGTCGTGCGCTTCACCGAGGCGCACGGGTACCGCGCGGTGCTCGTCGAGAACGTCGTCGAGGTCGTCGACTGGGCCAGCCCGACCGGCGTCCGCGGCGGCCTGTTCCAGGCGTGGCTCGCCGCGATGTACTCGATGGGCTACCGGCACCGCATCGTGTCGATGAACAGCATGCACGCGCAGGCGTACGGCGCCCCGGCGCCGCAGTCCCGCGACCGCGTGTACGTGACGTTCTGGCGCGAGGGCGAGCGTGCCCCCGACTTCGAGCGCATGCAGCGGCCCCGGGCGTACTGCCCGCGCTGCGACGAGGTCGTCGACGCCATGCAGTGGTGGAAGCAGGGCAACGGGCAGACCCGCCCGGGCCGGTACCGGCAGCAGTACCTCTACCGGTGCCCGAACGCCGCGTGCCGCAACGAGGTCGTCGAGCCGGCGTGGCTCCCGGCCGCGTCGATCATCGACTGGTCGAACCCGGGCGTCCGCCTCGGCGACCGGGACAAGCCGCTCGCCGAGAAGACCATGCGCCGCATCCAGGTCGGCATCGAGCGGTACTGGGGCCCGATCCTCGCCGAGCACGGCGGCAACCCGTACGACGCCGCCGACCCGAAGCACCCCAGCTTCGGCGACCCGTCTTCGTACTACCGGGCGTGGCCGCTGACCGACCCGACGCAGACGATGCACACGCGGGAGTCGAAGGCGCTCGCGTGGCACCCGCTCGCGGTGCCCGTCGAGGGCCGCGACGGGAAGGTCGCGACGTCGACCGAGGCCGCGATGCGCGCGCAGACGACGCGCAACGAGACGGGCCTCGCGTTCCCACCGTTCCTCGCGGAGCTCCGCGGCGGCGGGTCGACGGCCCGGCCTGCGGCGGACCCGCTCGCCACCGTCACGGCGTCCGGGAACCACCACGCGCTCATCCACCGGAACAACGGCGGCGGCGCGGAGATGACGACACCGGCGCACGAGCCCGTGCGAACCGTGACCACCGCGGGCCACCAGTCCGTGCTGCAGGCCGAGCGCCCGACGCTCGACCTCGACGACGTCCGGTTCCGGATGCTCGAGCCCGACGAGATCAAGCAGGCCATGGCGTTCCCGCGGGAGTACCGCATGGTCGGCAACCGCCGCGAGCAGGTGAAGCTCTCCGGCAACGCCGTCACCCCGCCCGCGGCGCGCGACCTCGTCGCGACCGTCGTCGCGGCCATCACCGGAGAGGACGTGGCGGCATGACCGGCACCCCCGACCTGTTCGAGGGCATCGAGCCGAAGCCCTCCGACCGTGCGATCACGGCCGACCTCATGACCCGCCTGCGCCGCCACTACATCAAGCCGGGCGCGCCGCTCCCCGGCGGCGTGTTCCTCCCCGAGGTCGGGTGGAACGGCGGCACGCACCCGACGCGGTGCGACGCCCTGTACGTCGGGTTCACCGGCACGTCGGGCCGCATGCTCGTCGGCCACGAGGTGAAGGCCTCCCGCTCCGACTGGCTCAACGAGCTGAACAAGCCCGGCAAGGCCGACGCGTGGGCAGACCAGTGCCACGAGTGGTGGCTCGTCACCGTGCCCGGCGTCGTCCAGGAGGGCGAGCTCCCCGACGGGTGGGGCCTCATGGTCCCCGGCCGGTCGAAGACCCGCATGCAGGTCGTCACCGCGGCCCGCCGGCACGCGGACCGCACGCCGTCGTGGGCCGCGACCCGGTCGATCATCGCCCGGCAGGACACGCTCCGCGCCGACGCGATCCGCGACGAGGTGGAGGCAGCGCGTCAGAAGATCTACGCCGCCAATGACGAGCACATCCAGGCCGCCGTCGCGCGCCGCCTGCAGGTCGTTCCCGACGTCGCCGCCCTGCAGGCCGAGCTCGACCTGATCCACCAGGCGCTCGGTGTCGGGCAGGTGGTCACCACGCACTCCGACGACGGGTACGAGCAGCAGTCGTGGGCGGGTGAACGGGCCACGGACCTCGACCTCGCCGACGTCGCCGCCCTCCTGCGGGACCACGCCGACCTCGCGGGGGCGCGCCGCGCGCTCGCCGGCCGGTACGCACTGCACGAGTTCGACGTTCTGCGCCGCGTCGTGAAGGAGATCGAGAGGGTGCGCGACGGGATCCTCGCCGCCACCGCAACCCCGAAGGAGGTGCCGGCGTGAGCACCACCGAGGAGGAGATCGCGGCGTACCGCGCCCAGCACGAGGCCGACCGCCTCGCGGCCCGGCGCCAGCAGCACCGCGACGTCTCCGTCATCGCGACGGCCGTCACGATCGCCGAGGCGCGCCGCATGCTGCCCGGCATCATCGCGCGACACGGCGACACCCCCGACGTCCAGGCGCGACGACTCGACGCGCTCGAGGCCGACACGTTCGCCTACGACGTCGGGCGACCGCTGAGGAGGGCCGCCTGATGGTGTGGGGCAAGATCGACGACAAGCTGCACGGCTCCGTGAAGTGGCGCCGCGCGACGAAGGGCGCCCGCTCGCTCTGGACGACGGCCCTCTCCTGGTGCTCCGACCAGGAGAACGACGGACGAGTGCCGGCGGACCTGCTCGGGTACCTCGACGGGACGAAGGCTGAGGCTGCATGCCTGGTCAAGGTTGGTCTCTGGGAGGTCGTGGACGCCGGCTGGCAGTTCCACGACTGGGAGCACTACAACCCCGACGGCGCGTCGCAGAAGGCGAAGCGGGCTGCCGAGTCGGACGGCGGACGCGAGGGGAACCACGTCCGCTGGCACGTGCGCCGGAAGCTGTTCGTGCCCGACTGCGAGTTCTGCCAGGCATCGGGTACCCGATCGGGACCCGATCAGGTACCCGAGTCGGGGGCGAATCCTCCCGACCCGACCCGACCCGACCCGACCCGAAACTCAGTACGTAGAGCACCTGCAGTAGGTGAGGGGCGACCCGACGAGCAGGCGCCGCCGGACGACACCGAGCTCTCGCCGAACAACATCCTCGCGTCCTACGGCATGAGCGCCGCCGAACGACGCGACTTCCTCGCGCACCTCAAGGCCGACCCGGGCGTCCGCTCCATCCCCGGACTCATCACAGGGATGCACCGCAAGGGCACGCTCCGGGCCCGCATCGATGAGTGGCGCGAGATCCAGGCGCTCCCCACGAAGACGCCCACGGACCGGCAGATGCAGATCCTGCGCGGCGAGATGGCGAAGGCGCAGGCGAATGACGCCCAGCGCGGACAGGTCATCCCGCTGCGCCAGCTCGAAGGAGGGCAGCCGTGAACGAAGCCGAGGCGACCACGCTCGTGACCGTCCTCAACCGGGCCGGCCTCATCGGGGCGATGGAGGGTCAGGGCGCCGTCTGGCACATGGCCCTCACGGACGTCCCGTTCCAGCCCGCCAAGGCCGCCGCGACGGAGCTGATCGCGACCCGCACGAGCGAGCAGCGGTGGGTCACGCCCGGCGACGTGCGCGCCATGGTGCGCACGAGGCGCAAGCGGCACCTCGACGGCATGCCGTCGGTGCAGGTGCCGCAGTCCCTCGACGGCGACCCGGCCCGCGAGATCGCGTGGCGTCGCGCGTACATCGAGGCGTACGGCAACACCGGCGACCACGAGCAGGCCGCGAGCGCCGCGTGCACGACGCTCGGCGTCCAGCCGGACCGTCCCGTGCTCGTCGCGGCGCCCCGGCCGGCCGAGCTCGCGCGGCTCGCCCACGGTGCGCAGTGCGCGTGCGGGTGCCTGACGAAGCCGATCCGCCCCGGCGAGGGAGACCCGCGATGAGCGAGACCGAGGGCCGCTGCCCCGAGCACTTCCTGTCGCACTGGTGCGCCGCGTGCCGCGCCGACCACCACGCCGGCGACCACAGCGGCCGCCCCGTGCGCACGTGCAAGCACTGCCAGACCGCCTTCCCGACCGACGACGTCCAGCGCGCCGCGGCGAACGACCGCGAGGACGCACGATGAAGATCGTCGGCCTGGACCTGTCCCTGACGAGCACCGGTATCGCCTCCGTGGTCCCCGACGCGGTGCAGCCAGCACTCGGCGACCGCTTCCGCACGAAGCCCGCCGGCGACGACCTTCGCGCGCGGGCCCGCCGCCTCCACGAGATCCGCGACGCAGTTCGCGACTGGACCCGCACCCGCACCGACCTCGCCGTCGTCGAGGGCCTCGCGTTCTCGTCGCGCAGCGGGCAGGCGACCGAGCGCGCCGGGCTCTGGTGGCTCGTCGTGCACGACCTCCTCGTGCGCGACATCCCCGTCGCCGTCGTCACGCCGACGGCGCGCGCGAAGTACGCCACCGGCAAGGGCAACGCGGGCAAGGACGAGGTGCTCGCCGCCGTCGTGCGCCGCTACCCCGACGTCGAGACCCGCGGCAACGACGAGGCCGACGCGCTCGTGCTCGCGGCCATGGGCGCCCGTGCGCTCGGCCACCCGATCGACGACCTGCCGAAGACCCACACCGACGCCATGGCGAAGGTCGCCTGGCCCGAGCTCGAGGAGACCCGATGAGGATCGAGATCTACGAGGCCACCGACGGCTGGCGGTGGCGGCTCAAAGCCCGCAACGGGCGCATCGTCGCGGACAGCGCCGAGGCGTACACGCGGCGACGTGACGTCCTGCGCGCCGTCAAGCGGGCGCGGACGGGCATGTTCTACCTCGCCGGCGGAATCGAGGCCCGCTGATGTACCAGCCGAAGCAGGTCACGGTCACCAAGACCTTCGTCCAGTTCCACATCGACGTCGACGAGCGCCCCGCCGTCGCCCGCGACCTCACGGACGCGATCCGCATCGTCGACCAGTGGATCGCGACGAACTACCCCGAACGCTCGGGGTGCGACGACAGGTTCACGGTCTCCGTGGAGGACGAGTCGATCGTCATCACCGTCGCTGCCAGCGCCACCTACACCGGGAGCAAGCCATGACCTCCGGACGACTCGGCACCTACCGCGACGAGCTCAACGACGACCCGGACGCCAACGCGCGCTACGTGACCCATGTCGGGATCTACGACGGCATCTACTCGATGAGCACGCACCCGGCTGACGGGCGGCCGTGCTGGAAGTGCGCACAGGAGGCGCTGCGATGACCCCCAGCCAGCCCGCCGAGGACGCCGCCGTGCGCCTCCTGCGGGAGATCTTCACCGGCCAGCCCTGCGGCGACTACGTGTCGGACCTGCGCCTCGCAGGCCCGTGCATCGTCACCGCCGGCCACCCCGACGCCGTCGCGCACGACGACGGGCACGGGAACACGTGGCGGCGCGGCACGACAGGTGGTGCGCGATGAGCACGCCGAAGGAGACCGTGGCCGAGGCGCTGGCCGATGACTGGAACCCGAGCCGCGACCCGATCCTCACGGCGATGTTCCGGGACTATGCGGACACCGCCACGCACGCCCTGCGCCAGCACCGCGACGACATCGCGCGGGCCCTGCATGACCGGGACGTCGACACCTTCGCACACTTCCACGAGGACACGCCCGGGGAGTGCGCACGGGAGGGCCACTGGATGCAGTGGCGTGATGACGCCGACGTCGTGCTCGACCTGTTCGACCCGAAGGGGGACGACCGTGGCTGACTACACGCCGACGACGGACGAGATGGCGGACGCCTACACGCGGATGCGCGTCCGTGAGGCGACCGGCGAGACTCCGGGTGAGCGCATCCTGACCGCCATCGACGCCCTCTCGGAGTTCGAGCGAGGGCTGGCCGAGCACGACCGGCAGGTGAAGGCCGAGGCTCTGCGGGAGGCCCTGCCGCTCCAGGCCGTCATGTACTACCCCGGCAGCGACTACCCCGTCGCGGCAGTCCCTGTCGCCACCCTGCTCGACCTGCGGGGCCATGCCGAGAGGGGCGAGTGATGAGCACGCCGAGAGACGACATCATCAGCATCGACATCACCCCGGACCTCACCGGGTTCCGCAAGGCGATCGCCCGCCTGCGCCAGCCGCGCAGGCCGAACCTCCTCGCCGGATGCGCGGCCTGCGATTTCCACGGCCCCGAGCTCGACACGATCACGGCCGCCGCCCGCGAGTTCCACCGGGCGGAGCACGACGTGCGCAGGAGCTTCCTCGGTGCAGGGGTCCAGGCAGCGGCCGCCCTCGCGCGATGGGCAGGGAGGACCCGATGAGGATCCGCCTCGCGCTCACCCTCGACATCCACCGCGAGCGCCACGACAAGACCGACCAGCACGAGTCCACCACCGACGCGCTCGTCGAACGCGCCGACCCCCACATCGAGCGCCCCACCATCGGCTTCGGGACCCACCAGGAGGACCACGCATGACCGACCCCCGCTGCCACCACGAGTGGACGCCCACCGACACCGGCCTGTTCGCCTGCACCCAGTGCGACGAGACCACCAGCCCGTGCACCCAGTGCGGCGAGCCCCTCAACACCGCGAACACCGTCTGCGACCGGTGCGTCACCCGCGCCAAGCGCATCGTCTCCGACGTCGCCGAGTGGATGACCACGTTCGAGTTCGGCGTCCAGCTCGTCAACCTCCGCGCCATCCGCTACGACCGCGACAAGATCACCACCAGCGACGACGCCGCACGCCTCCCCTTCGGCCTCGACCAGATCGTCGAGGACCCCGAGGACACCCGCATCGCCGCCGTCAAGCACCCCGACGACGCCGTGAAGATCCTCCACGGATGGGCCGACACGTGGGCCACCACCCGGGACGAGACCACCGGAGGCGACCCCCTCGGCTACCTCCTCGACCGCACCCTCTGGGCCATGCAGAACCAGGCCGACTCAGCCTGGGCCGACTACCACGCCGAGGCCCTGCAGGTCCGCGCCACCGTCCGCCGCCTCCTCGGCATCGCGCCCGAGAAGGAGCCCGTCCCCTGCGTCCACTGCGGCGGCCGCATCATCCGCGACTGGACCACCGACGGCCTCGACGACGTCCGCCGCTGCACCCGCTGCCGCATGGAATGGCCCAACGAAGCCCGCCTCCACCACACCAACATGCTCGTCCACGCCCAGCTCCCCGCCACCCACCCCGACGCGCTCGTCACCACCGAGCAGGCCCGCCGCGTCCACACCGGACTCAACGCCGCCACCCTCCGCTCCTGGATCCACCGCGGTCTCGTCACCCCCGCCGGCACCGACGTGCGCGGCGCCCCGCTCTACCGCCTCGGCGACATCACCACCCGAGTGGAAGGATCCGTCGCATGACCCACTGGATCGAGCAGCTCGGCGACTGGGCCCGCACCGCGCAACCCGGCGACCAGGTGCGCATCACGAGCGGCGACACCGGCGAGGTCTACACCCTCACCGCCAGCGAGAGCGTCCAGCCCGAACGCCACGACGACGCCCGCATCTACATTCCGCACGAGCACGTCTGGATCTCCGAGCAGACGCTCTGCTCCCGAGCCGTGACGCTGCGGTGCGCATGCGGCGCGACCATGATCGCCGAGGAGGACGAGGACCGATGACCATCACCGAGTTCCTGACCGCGCGGCTGGACGAGGACGAGGCCGCAGTGCGGGATGCCGAGCTGCATCTCGAACGAGGTGTGATCACCCGGGAGATCTCGCCGTGGGAGCTGATCGTCGACTCCCACCCGGACGTGCTCGATCGGACGGGAGGGCGGCCACTCGTCACCATCCACCCCGATCGCGTGCGGGCCGAGGTCGAGGCCAAACGGCACATCGTGGCGTACTGGGCTGACCCCGCCGGGCAGTGGGACGCACGCCAGGCCGAGGCTGCCCGAGCGCAGAAGGACCGCACGCTCCGCGTGCTCGCCCTGCCCTATGCCGAGCACCACGACTACGACGAGTCGTGGCGGCCATGAGCACCACCGACCGGATCATGCACGCCCTCGGCTGGCAGCGAGTGGACGCAGACCAGCGACCCGAGACGCCCATCCTCACCGAGCTCACCCGCTGCACCGACACCCACGCCGCCTACCTCGCCCACCTCGAGCAGGCCGTCGAGATGGCGAAGGCAGCCGCCCTCCTCGACGATCACACGCTGTATGCCCTGCTCCACCTCGCAGCCCTCAAGCAGATGTCCCCGGCAGTCGAGAGCGATCTGCACGCCGTCGGCATCGACACCACCCCGTGGGCAACCCTCCTCGCCGAACAGAGCGAGAGCCACACGCCGACCCCCTGACGCGACCGCGCGCCCACCAGCGAAATCACACGCGTGTGGTTATCCTGGGTGCAACGCCTCCGAGGTTTCACCGACCCCGGAACCAGAACGCCCCGAGCCCACACGGCCCGGGGCGTTCCGCGTTCCCGCCGGAGGCCGGGGCCACCACCCCCTCCCCCCACCCCACGGCTGTACCGCTGGGGTCTGCAGATTTTCTGCTGTACGGGTTCGGAGGGTTCCTGGTGGTGGTCATAGTTCGCCCCGGGAGGCGCCGTGCCGAGAGCGCCGAAGCGGTGTGGTCGGACGGGGTGTGAGGCGCGGGTCGTCGGCAGGACGTACTGCGCGGAGCACTCGCGGCGGCCGCTGTCGCCGAGCTCGGTGGCGGCTCGGAACCCGAGGGAGCGTGAGCGGCGGCGTCAGGCTGTCGCGGCGTGGGTGGCTGAGCACGGCTGGGTGTGTCCCGGGTGGGAGCGTCCGGCGCATCCCTCGCACGATCTGACTGCGGCGCACTCGACCGCGGTCGCGCTGGGTGGCACGTCGTCGCGTCTCGCGGTGCTGTGCCGCTCGTGCAACAGCCGGCAGGCGCTGGCTCCGGGCTGACCCGACATGGGCGGGCCCGTTCGTTCCCCCGTCATGGGAGGTCGTCATGCCTGGTCCTGGCCCGAAGCATCCGAGCGTGCGCGCTCGGCGGAACAACCCGAAGGCCGGCTTCCGGACGCTGCCGTCGGAGGGTCGTGCGGGCTCCGCGCCGGCGTGGCCGCTGCAGCCCGACGTGACGATGACGGCGCGGCTTGAGCTGGCGCGTGATCGTGTGGCGTCGCTGCAGGTGCAGCTCGACGAGGCCGAGGACGGGCGGACGAAGGGTCGTCTGCGCCGCGACCTGAACAAGAACGAGATGCTCGTCGCGACCCTGTCGCTGCAGATCGAGCAGGCGACGGACGCCGAGGTCGCGCTGTGGACGGAGCTGTGGGCGACGCCGCAGGCGGTGATCTGGGAGGAGTCGCACGCGGGTCGCGAGGTCGCTCAGTACGTGCGGTGGAAGGTGCGGGCGGAGCAGGGCGACCTCGACGCGGCGAAGGAGTCGCGCATGCTGTCCGACCGGCTGGGCTTGAACCCGAAGGCGCTGATGTCGCTGCGCGCGGAGATCGAGCGTGCCGACGAGGCGGAGGATCGTGGGGAGCGCCGTCGTCAGGTGCCGCGGACGCAGAGGCCGAAGAAGGACGGCGGAGACGAGGACCCTCGCGGGGGTCTGAGCCTCGTCGGCTGACGTGCTCCTGGTCGTCCCTGGGCCCGACGAGGAGTACTGGCCGACGTTGGGCCCGCAGATCTGCGACCTGATCGAGGAGCGTGCGGTCTACGGGCCGGGCTCGCTGCAGGGGCAGGCGTACGAGATCGACCCCGAGTTCCGGGCGTTCCTGTACCGGGCGTTCGAGGTCTACCCGAAGGGCCACCCGTGGGAGGGGCGGCGCCGCTTCAAGCGCGTGGGGCTGTCCGTGCGGAAGGGCCTGGCGAAGACCGAGAAGATGTCGCTCGTCGCGTTCTGCGAGCTGCACCCGGAGGGCCCGACACGGTTCGACGGCTGGGACGCGAGCGGGAACCCGGTGGGCCGGCCGGTGCGGTCTCCGTACATCCCGATGCTGGCCGTGACGGTCGAGCAGGTGGAGGAGCTCGCGTTCGGCGCGCTGACGTACATCATCGAGAACGGGCCCGACGCGGACCTGTTCGACGTGTCGCAGGAGCGCATCGTCCGGCTCGACGAGTACGGGCGCGCGGACGGCAAGGCGGTCCCGCTGGCGAACAGCCCGGGGTCACGTGATGGCGCCCGCACGACGCTGAACTGCTTCGACGAGCCGCACCGCCTGTACCTGCCGCGGCAGCTCGAGGCGCACCAGACGATGGACGCGAACCTCCCGAAGCGGCCGCTGGACGACCCGTGGTCGCTGTACGTGGGCACGGCGGGCGAGCTCGGGCAGGGCTCGGTCGCGGAGCAGGTGCACACGGAGGCTGAGGCGATCCGTGACGGCAAGATCGAGCGGCCGGACCTGTTCTACCTGTACCGGTCGGACGACGGCGGCCACGACCTGACGGTGAAGGCCGAGCGGATCGTGGCGGTCTCTGAGGCGACCGGCCCGGCCGGCGAGTTCGGGCCGGGGCAGTTCGACGAGATCGCGTCGAAGTGGGACCGGCCGGGCGCGGACACGTCGTACCTGGAGCGGGTGTGGCTGAACCGCTGGGTGCGGTCGGGCCAGCAGGCGTTCGACACGAAGCGGTGGCGCGAGCTGGCGCGCGTCGGGGGCCACGATGACGGCGCGGCGCGCACGCGGATTCCGCGCGGCGCGAAGGTCGTCGTCGGCTTCGACGGCGCCCGCCGGCGTGACTCGACGGCGTTCGTCGTCACCGAGCTCGCGACGGGCACGCAGGAGCTCGCCGCGATCTGGGAGCGAGACCTCGACGTCGAGGACTGGGAAGTCCCCGAGGGCGAGGTGAACCAGAAGGTCGACGAGCTGTTCGACCAGTACGAGGTGTGGCGCATGTACTGCGACCCGCCGTACTGGGTGACGGAGGTCGGCACGTGGGCCGGCGAGCACAAGGGCCGCGTCGAGGAGTGGTGGACGAACCGCTACAAGACGACGGCCTACGCGATCCGCGCCTTCCAGGAGGCGATCGCGTCGGGCGCCGTCGGCTGGACTGCGGACGACCCGCTGCACGAGGACTTCGGCCGGCACATCGCGAACGCGGGGCAGGCGAAGACGAACTTCGTCGACGATAACGGCGACCCGATGTTCATCCTCGGGAAGATCCACCCGGACCGGAAGTTCGACGCCGCGATGGCGGCCCTGCTGTCGTGGCAGGGGTACCTCGACGCGGTGAAGGCCGGAGAGAACGTCCAGCGCGCGGCGGTACGTCCGCGCCGGCTCAGGTGAGGAGGGAGGGCCCGTGACGATCGACGTCAAGACGAAGGACTCCCCCGGCTGGTACCTGAAGCGGCTGTCGGACAAGCTCGAGAAGCGCCGGAAGCCGGAGTCCGCTGGCGGCGGCGGTGTGGACGAACTGTTCGCCCGGTACGAGGGGAACGCCCCGGTACCGTCGTCGCTGAAGAACGCGCCCGAGTCGGCACAGCGGTTCTTCAAGGCGTCGCGGACGGCGTTCGCGGAGATGGTCGTCAAGGCGGTGAAGTACCCCCTGAGGGTGCAGTCCGTGATGACGTCGGTCAACAATGCGGCGACGGGCGACCCCGAGGCGTGGCGCATGGTCCGGGCGTCCGGGATGAAGGACGAGTCGGATGACGTGCACCGGCTGTCGCTCGCGGCCGGCAACGGGTACGCGATCGTCGCGATGTACGACGGCGAGCCGCGGTACACGTCGGAGGATCCTCGCCAGGTCGTCACGATCCACGACCCTGTCGTGCAGGCGAAGACCGTCGCGGCGGGGAAGTTCTTCCACCATAACGGGGACGAGCGCGACTACGCGTACCTGTACCGGCCGGGCAGGGTCTGGCGCGCGTACCGGGACCGTAGGACCGCGTCGAAGGGCGGTGCCCGGTTCTCGAGCTCGTGGGAGTGGGACGCGGCCGCTGGCGGCGAGGAGGGGCTGGCCCTCCCCCCGGGCTGCGAGACGCTCATGCCCGTGTTCCGGTACCGGAACGAGGAGGGCATCGGCGAGTTCCAGCGCCACCGTGACCTGCTCGACCGGCTCGACCACATGGTGCTGCAGGGCATGGTGGTCGCGACGCTGCAGGCGTTCCGTCAGCGTGGCATCAAGGTCGCCGACAAGAAGGATCTCCCTGAGAAGGACGAGGAGACCGGCGAGCGGATCGACTACAACGACGTCTTCTCGGCGGACCCGGGGGCCCTGTGGCTCCTGCCCGCGTCGGCGGAGATGTGGGAGTCGGGCGCCGTCGACCTGACCCCGATCTGGACCGGCGTGGAGAAGGCGATCCAGCAGCTGTCCGCGGTGACGTTCACGCCGCTGGCGATGTTCTCCCCTGAGGGTCAGAACCAGTCGGCGGCCGGCGCGGCGTTCGCGCGCGAGGGCCGCACGTTCAAGATCGAGGACCGGCAGGACCGGTTCGGGGCCGTGCACGCCGCGGCGCTCGCGGCCCTGTTCCTGATGTCTGGGGACGCGGAGCGGGCGCGGCCGGAGAGCATCGACATCGTCTGGCGGCCCGCCGAGCGATACGGGCTCACGGAGAAGTCGGACGCCGCGGTGAAGGCGAAGGCGGCCGACGTGCCGTGGGAGACCCGGATGCGGGACATCTACCAGTACTCCCCCGCGCAGATCGAGCTCATGAAGACGGAGCGCGCCGACGACATGGTGCTCGCCGCGACCCTGGCCGCGCAGACGGCGGCCGCGGCCGCCGCGCGCAACCCTTCGCCGACGCCGGACGAGCTGCAGGATCAGGCGCTGGCCGCTGAGGCGCCGGCGGAGGCCTGATGGACTGGGAGACGGTGGCCGCGCTGTCGAAGGCGGACGCCGACAACCAGGCCGCGCTCGAGGACTCCACCGTCGCGCAGGTGCAGGCGGCGTACGCGGACCTCGACTGGTACGACCACGCGGCGATCACGGCGGCGGCCGCCGCTGCGGGGGCGGCGGTGCGCTCGGCGTCGCGCACCGCGGCGGCGCTCACGTCGGCGTACCTGACGCGCGCCATCGGCGAGATGGCCGGCTCGGCGCCGCGAGGCCGCACGCTGTCGATCGTTGACCCCCTGCGCATGGAGGTCGCGTCGTGGGCGACCGCGTATGGGCGGCCAGCCGACACGGTGCGCTTCGAGGTGTCGAAGGGGAAGGCGCTGGTCGACGCCGTCGAGCTCGGCCTGCAGCGCGCGGAGGCGACGACGCGGATCGACATCGGTCTGGCTCGCCGTGCGCAGTCCCGCGCGTCGTACATGGGCTCGACGGCCGTGGTCGGGTACCGGCGGGTCGTGCACCCCGAGCTGTCACGCTCTGGCTCGTGCGGGCTGTGCGTCGCCGCGGCGGACCGGGTGTACAGCCGGGAGAACCTGCTGCCGATCCACCACCGGTGCAAGTGCACGACGCTGCCGGTGACGCGCGCGAGCGACCCGGGCAGCCCTTGGGACATGGACGACGCGTTCCGTGAGACGTACGGGCTCTCGGCGTCGACCAGCGCGCGTGATCTGAAGGAGACGCGCGTCGCGTACGAGGTCGATGAGCACGGCGAGCTCGGGCCGGTGCTGGTCGCTCGCCAGCGGTCGGCGGCCCCGGGCCGGAACCGTGCCGCGCGCGAGGAGCGCGGGCTGCCGCCGGTGCGGCGCCCCGACACCCGCGCGGCGTCGCAGGAGGAGCTCGCGGCGGCACGCCGGCTCCGCAACCAGACCGCGCGCCAGGCCGTCAGGGCCTGACGCGTCCGCCCCCTACGGGGGCGAACCACCACCACCCGACATGGGGAGCATCGTCATGCGCGCAGCACGCCTGTACCAGCCCGGCACGGACCAGATCGACATCGCGGCGCCGGGTGGGATCGACCGCCTGCTGGCGTTCCACCGCCGCACGTTCGGCGACGCCCAGATGAACGCCGGCGCCGGGGACGGTGACGGCGGCGGCGACGCCGGCCAGGGCGACGCCGGCCAGGGCGAGGCCGGCGACCAGGGGGCGGACGGGACGTTCAAGGACCCGGACACGGGCGAGACGTACGCGTTCCCCGAGAAGACGCCGGTCAAGGACATGACGGCGGAGCAGCAGGCGGAGTACTGGCGCCACAAGGCTCGCAAGCACGAGGGCCGCGCCGGGAAGTACGCCGACTACGACGCCATCAAGAAGGAGCGCGACGACCTCAAGGCGAAGACGCTGACCGCCGAGGAGAAGGCGATCGAGGACGCCAAGACCGAGGCGGCCGCCGCGGCGAAGACCGCCGCGCACGCCGAGGTGCTCCCCCGTCTGGTCACCGCCGAGTTCAAGGTCGCGGCTGCGGGCCGGATCCCGAGCGACAAGCTCGCGACGATCCTCGCGCCGCTCGACCTCACCAAGTTCCTCACCGCCGACGGCGGAGAGGTCGACACCGACAAGGTGCAGCAGTACGTCGACGGGCTCGCGCCCGCCGGCGGCAAGTGGCCCGACATGGGCCAGGGACACCACACGACCGGGAAGACCTCGGGCGTGGGCGCGGGCCGTGACCTGTTCAACGACCGCCGCCAGAAGAAGCAGTAGGTCCCTCACCCACCCCCACCACGGGAAGGAACGACCATGCCCCGTCTCAAGAACGAGACGTTCGGCGGTGGCGACCAGTCCTGGCTCGGGTCCACGCACGGCATCGCCAACGCGCGCACCGAGGTCCTCGACATCTCCACGTTCACCGCCGGCACGCACTACCCGAACGGGTACATCCCGTCGGGCACCCCCGTCGCGAAGGTCTCGGGCGTGCTCGTGCCCTACGACGCGACCGAGGGCACCACGACCGGCGCCGGCATCCTCGCCGGCTTCGTCCTGACGGACCAGCCCGTCGTAGGCACCGCCGACTTCGCGGTCCCGGTCCTCGACCACGGACGCGTCCGGACCTCGAAGGTCCCCGGCACGTTCACCGCCCCCGCGGCCGCCGCCAAGCGCGCCGCGACGACGTTCGTCTTCGTCTGAGAGGAGGAGTCGGATCATGGCTCTCTGGACTGACATCATCGACCCGGCGACCCTCACGGGGTACGTCCGGGAGGCGCTCAACGACATCGAGGCGCGCAAGGGCAACCTGTCGCGCTTCCTGCCGAACCGCGAGGTCTCGGACATCAACGTCCGCTTCGTGCCCGGGTCCGCGGGGCTGGTGGCCGAGGCGGAGTTCCGCGCCTACGACGCCGAGCCCACGGTCGGCGGGAAGCCGTCGCGCAAGCGGGTCACGCTCGAGCTCCCCGCGATCGGGAAGAACATCCCGGTCTCGGAGTACGAGCAGCTGCGCTCGCGCGGCGCGTCGGACGACACGATCCTCGGGGAGATCCTCAACGTGGCCCGGCAGGTCGCGCTCGCGATCTCCGACCGCATGGAGCGGCTCCGCGGCATCGTGCTCCGCACGGGCGTCGCGACCATCCCCGAGCTCGGGGCGGCCGACTCGTTCGGCCGCGACGCGTCGCACACGGTCACCGCCTCGGCGGTGTGGACCACGTCGAGCGTGTCCCGCCTCACCGACCTGCAGACGTGGTCGGACGTGTACGAGACGACGAACGGCGTCGCGCCGGGCGCCATCCTCGTCTCGCGCCGCGTCGCCCGTGCCCTCGCGCAGGGCGACGAGTTCAAGACCTCCCTCGTGGGTGGCGGGTCCCGGCCGGCGACGGTCGCGGACGTCAACGCGACCATCGAGGGCGCGGGCCTGCCCCCGGTCGAGGTCTACACGCGCCGCACGTCGAGCGGCCTCGTGCTGCCCGACGACGAACTGCTCATGCTGCCCGAGCCGGTCGAGCCGGACGCGTGGGAGGAGACGCAGCTCGGGTCCACCTTCTGGGGGCAGACGCTGTCCTCGCAGGAGGAGGGCTGGGGCATCGCGGAGGTGGAGCAGCCGGGCGTCGTGGTCGGCGTCTACCGGAACGAGAAGCCGCCGATGATCGCGGAGGTCGTGTCGGACGCGATCGGCATGCCGGTCCTCGCGAACGCGAACCTCTCGCTCAAGGCCAAGGTCCTCTGACCTGTCACGGTGCGGGCCGTGTCTCTGGCGCGGCCCGCACCGCACCACCCCCTGATCTGACTTACCGGAAGGAGCGCCGCCATGGCGCGCAAGATCCGCGACGACCTCGACGGGGTCGTGTACGCGTACGACGAAGGCGGCGCCACCGTGCGTCTGGCCGCCGGCGACGAGGTCCCGACCGGCGTCACGGTGGGCGACCACCTGACCGACGGGCCCGCCACCGACGACAGCGACGAGCCGAAGCCGATCGACAAGATGACCGTCGACGAGCTCAGGGCGCACGCCGCCGAGGCCGGTGTCGACCTCGGCGACGCCACCAAGAAGGCCGACATCGTCGCCGCGATCACGGCGGCCCAGGACGCCGGCGGCGACGGCTCCGACGAGTCCTGACCCTGGGGAGGCGTGATGTTCGAGGTGGTTCCCGGCGACATCCGCGACGCCGCGTTCGGCATCACGATCCCCGACGGCGAGACGGTCGACGCCCAGCTCGCGAAGCTCATCGCGAAGGCCGAGCTGCGGCTCGTGTCCATCGTGCCGAGCGTGCCCGCCCGCATCGAGGCGGGCACGCTCGCGGTCGAGCTCGTGCGGGGCGTCGTCGAGGACATGGTGCTCCGCGTCGTGCGGAACCCGAAGGCCCTGCGATCGCTGGGCCTCGACGACTTCCAGGCCACGATCGACAACTCGACGTCGACGGGGCTGCTGTACGTCAGCGGCGAGGAGGAGTCGCTCCTCGCGCCGAAGTCGCCGTCGAGCGTCGGGAGCATCCGGCTCGGCGTCCCGGCGTGGAGGCTTCCCGGTGGTTGCTGACCTGGCGGCGTACGCGCTCGCGCTCGGCCGGGAGACGGCCGAGGAGCTCATGCCGGACCGCTGCCGCATCACGCGCGGCACCGGCGTGGTGGGCACCGACCCGGACACCGGAGCGGTCACGACGACACCGAACGTGGTCTACGAGGGCCGCTGCCGGGTGCAGTCGTGGGCCGCGCAGGAGGGGACGCCTGAAGCCGCGACCGGGGTCTTCACGGTGCAGCGGTACACGGTGAGCGTGCCCGTCGCGCAGACGGCCGACGACTACGAGCCCACGTTGGGCGACGACATCACGATCGTCACGGCGGAGAACGACCCGCACCTCGTCGGGCGCGAGTTCCAGGTGAAGGCGCTGCTGAACAAGAGCCGGGCGACTGCGTACCGACTCGCTGTCGAGGAGGGCCCCTGATGGATGGCTCTGGTGACCTGCGGCGCATCGAGGCCGACCTGACGAAGGCGGCCGTCCGCGTCCTGCCCGAGGTCGACAAGGTGCTGAAGAAGGGCGCCCAGCAGCTCAAGGAAGGGATGCAGGAGGCGTTCAAGGGGTCCGCCTACTTCACCACGACGTCGGGTGAGCCTCCCCGCATCTCGTACGAACGGAAGTTCTTCGGCGGCGGGTCGTTCGGCTACGAGGTGGGCCCCGAGGTCGGTGGTATCGGCTCTCTGGCCGGCGTCGCTGTCGACGGTGGCGCGAACGGCGGTGGCGGCAGGGTCGACATCGACAAGCCGGGGAAGGCTGAGGCGCAGGCGGTCGAGAAGTACCTCGGCGAGATCCTGGATGGCCTGCTGTGACGACGCCGGCGTACCTGTTCAACGCGCTCAAGGCGCTCGCACCCGCGGGTCGCACGTTCCACGACTTCCAGGCCCCGAGCACCGCGACTCCCCCCTGGCTCGTCGGCAACCTGCAGGTGCCGGAGCCGAAGCCGGGCATGGTCGCGAACACGCACGGCGCGACGGGCACCTGGCGCGTCACCGTGGCCGCGGCGACGGGGCTGCAGGCGCTCGTCCTGGCGGGCGAGGCAGAGCAGGCGTGGTCCGGAAAGCGGATTGACGTCGCTGGCTGGTCCTGCGGCAAGTTGCGGCCCCCGCGCATCGCCGGGCCCTACGCGGCCGGCCTGACCGCCACGGACACCGACCTGCGCTACCAGGTCGTGATCCTCGAGTTCGACCTGACCGTCTCCCGGACGGCCTGACCCCTACCCCTACGAGCCCCCACCGACCGGTGCGGGGCTCGTCGGCATGCCCGGAGGTGCGCTGTGTTCATCCGCGTCAAGGACCACCAGACCGGCCACGAGTTCGACCGGCAGGAGAACGACCCCGCGGTGCTCTCGGGCCGCTTCGAGCAGGTCAAGCCGAAGCTCTACCCCCCGTCGCCCCTCGCGCGGCCGGCGAAGCACCACACCAAGCTCGCGGGCCGGACGGCCTCGCGTGAGACGCGGCCGAACACCTCGGCCGCGGAGGCCCCCGAGAAGGAGAACTGATCCCCATGGTCGACATCCCCAGCACTCCGTTCGACGGCAACATGGCCGTCTGGCTCGTGCCCGCGATCGCGAACCCCGCGGCCCCGACGGTCGCGGAGATCACGGCCGGCGTGGACATCTCGTGCTACCTGACCCCGGACGGCTACGCGCCGACCGCGGACCAGGCCACGATCACCGACGACCGCCTGTGCTCGCGTGAGACGTACGGGCAGCCGGGTCGCAAGACCCGCGGCCTGACCCTCACGGGCATCGACAACACGAACTCCGTCCACGAGACCGAGTTCAACGAGCTCGTCGACACGCTCGTCGAGGGCACCGAGATGTACGTCGTGCGCCGTCGCGGCCTGCCCTACGAGACGGCGATCGCGGCCTCGCAGAAGGTGTCGGTGCTGCCGATCAAGCCGGGCATGAAGCAGGACGTCGCGCCCGAGGCCAACTCGGTCACCCGGTCGACCTGGCCGACGTTCGTCACCGGCCAGGGCCACGACGACGTCGAGGTCGTCGCCGGCGCCTGACCCAGTCCCCCGGCGGCCGCGGCTACAGGGGTCCGCGGCCGCCGGGCTCCACCCCTGAACCCCTGTCACCCCTGAGGAGAAGCCATGCCCCTGAACATCAAGCGCGCCCGCCGCACGGTGCCGTTCTACCCGGACGCCGCCGTCGCCGCGGAGATCGAGGCCGCGTCGGACGCCGTCGTCGCGGCGAAGAACGCCGCGGCCAACGACGGTGACGCTCGGCTCGCGTCGAAGTCACGGGCCGCGGTCCGTGAAGCGGAGAAGGCGTTCGAGGACGCGAAGGCCCGCGGCGACGCGACCGTGCTCGACGTCGAGCTCGAGGCCGTGTCGCGCAAGCGGTGGGCCGAGATCGAGGAGTCGCACCCGCCGCGCGAGGGCAACGCGAACGACGAGCAGTTCAACCTGAACTGGTCGTCGTTCCTGGCCGAGGTGCTGCCTGAGTCGGTCCGGTCGGTCAAGCACCACGACTCCGGCGACGTCGAGGAGGTCACCGAGGACGAGTGGGCCGAGGCTCTCGACGAGATGTCCGACGGCCAGTACACCAACCTCGGTGTCGCCGTGCTCGCGCTGAACCGGGACCGCACCCGCCCTTTCTGATCTCGCGCCTCCGCGATCCCAGGGTGCGGGCGGAGGTCACGGCAGCGCGCACCCTGGGCGTCTCGTACAAGCGGTTCCTCGGCTGGGAGCCAACGACGGTCTACGAGTACGACGACGCCGGCCGGATGGTCACGTCCTGGCCTGAGGTCGAGTGGGACGACACCGAGCGGGAGTGGATGCTCGCCCTCGCGGAGTGGGAGGCGTCCGAGGTTTGCCCCCTGTGCGGGTGGCCCAAGGACGTCTGCCAGGCGCGCGAGGCGGAGTTCGGCATCGACGTTCCGCCGCCCGTCCGGTGCCACGTGACAACGGCGATCCGCATCGCGCAGAAGGCCCGAGCAGAGGGCAACGCCGCACCGCACGAGGACGCGCTGATCTGGTCCGCGCAGGCGAAGAGCCCGGCGGTGGCGGCGCTACTCAGCCCGTGACGGACCACCCGATCGCCGCAGCGATCAGGATCACCACGCCGACGATCGTGGCCGCGATCTGGTTCCAGGGCAGCCGCCGTCGCGCGGCGCGCCGCGTCGAGGTCGCCTCCCGCTCCGGTGCCTGTGTCATCCGTCCATCCTCTCTCATTTCCGCGCAGATCGGGGGGTGAACTCGTGGCCGATCGCACCGTGAAGTACGTCCTCACCGCGAATGCATCAGGGTTCACCAGCGCCATGAAGACCGCGCGCATGGCGGTCAAGGACGTCAACGCGGACCTGGCGAAGAACGGCCAGTCGGCCGAGCAGTACCTGGCGAAGTACGAGCAGTCGGCGCGGGGCGTCACCACTGGTCTCGGCCTGGTGGGGGCTGCGGCGGTCGCCGGCGCAGGGCTCGCGATCAAGACGTACGCCACGTTCGACCGCCAGATGTCTGCCGTGAAGGCGACGGGCGGCGCGACGACGGTCGAACTGAACAAGCTCCGCGAGGCTGCGATCGGCGCCGGCGCGAAGACGGCGTTCTCGGCGACCGAGGCCGCGGCGGGCATCGAGAACCTCCTCAAGGCCGGCGTGACGGCGCAGGACGTGCTCGGTGGCGGCCTGAACGGCACGCTCGACCTGGCCGCGTCGGGCGCACTGTCGGTGGCTGACGCGGCGGAGATCGCAGCTGGCGCGATGACGCAATTCAAGCTCGGCGGCGAGGATGTCACGCACATCGCTGACGTGCTCTCCGCGGGCGCCGGCAAGGCGCAGGGCGACGTCTCCGATCTCGCGGGCGCCCTGAAGTACGCCGGTGTTCCCGTGGCGCAGCTCGGCGTCACGCTCGAGGAGACGACGGGCACCCTCGCGCTGTTCGCGTCGAACGCGATCGTCGGCGAGCAGGCGGGCACGTCGCTGCGGTCGATGGTTTCGTCTCTCACGTCGCCGTCGAAGGTCGCGGCGAAGGAGATGGAGAGCCTCGGCATCAACGTCTTCGACAGCCAGGGGAAGTTCGTCGGCCTCGCGGGCACGGCCGAGCAGCTGAAGACGAGGATGTCTCGGCTGACCGATGAGGAGCGCGCGAACTCCCTCGGCCGGATCTTCGGGAACGAGTCGCTGCAGGCCGCCAACGTGCTGTACGACGCCGGTGCCGAGAAGGTCCGAAAGTGGACCAAGGACGTCGACGACCAGGGCTACGCAGCGAAGACGGCCGCGGCCCGGCTCGACAACCTCTCGGGCGACATCGAGGCGTTCGGTGGCTCTGTGGAGACCGCGTTCATCCGCGCTGGCTCCGGCGGCAACGACGTGCTCCGTGGCATGGTGCAGGGGGCCACGGACCTCGTGAACGCGCTGGGCCGTATCGACGGCAGCGTGCTGTCGGGGATCACGCTGGCGCTCGGCGCCGGGGGCGTGCTCGCGCTCGGCGCGGCGGGCGCGGGCAAGCTCGTGATCGGGCTGAACAACGCGAACGCGGCACTCAAGGACTTCGGCGTGTCCTGGAAGACCGTAGGCAAGACGGCGACCGTCGCCGGCGGCCTTGTCGGGCTCGCGGCCGTCGGGCTGCAGGTGTGGGCGCAGGAGGCTGCGACGGCGCGGTCCCAGACCGACGAGTACATCGCGACGCTCGACAGCCTCGGCCAGATCACCGACGCGACGATGCGCACCCTGTCGACGCGCATCTCGGAGGACCAGGGTAACTGGGTCGAGAACATCTTCGGGAAGAACCCCGGCACGATCCTCGACCAGGCGAAGGAGATCGGTGTCGCCACCGAGGACGTCCAGGCAGCAATCCTCGGGAACTCGGCCGCCTACGACAAGGTGACGGCCGCGGCCCGGCGATACGCAGAAGAGGGCGGCGCGCGCGTCAACGGGACCATGCTCAACGCGTCCCAGTACGCGGAGCGGTTCACGATGGCGATCGACGACCAGTCGGGCCGGCTCTCAGACGCGCAGAAGGAGCAGGCGCAGAAGACGGAGGCCGACAAGGCTGCCGGTCTCGCGCAGGACGAGCTCAACGCGAACTACCAGACGACGACGGGCGCGATCGATGAGCAGGTCGCGTCGCTGGCCGAGCTGATCGAGGCGCAGCAGAAGGCCGCGGGCGTGGTGCTCGAAGAGCGCGATGCCCGCCGTCAGTACCAGGAGCAGCTCGACTCGGCGAAGAAGGCGCTGAAGGAGAACGGCGAGACCCTCGACATCACGACCGAGAAGGGCCGCGCGAACCAGGAGGTGCTCGACGGCATCTCGGACAAGGCACTCGCCGTCGCAGCGTCGATGGAGCAGAACGGCAGGTCGCAGGCGAAGGTCCAGGAGGTCATCAAGCGCGCACGCAAGGACTACGTCGACATGGCGACCGGCATGGGCATGCCGCTCGCCAAGGCGCGAGCCCTCGCGGACACCCTCGGCCTCGTCGCGGGGAACTACGTGGCGGACGTCGAGGTCAACACGGCGGCCGCGTCGACCGCTCTGCGCGACTTCCTGGTCTCGATCGAACGCGCCGACGGCACCCTCAAGATCAAGGGCGACGGCGCGCCCGCGGCGAAGACGCTGGACGAGGTCACCACCCAGGTGAACGAGGCCGACGGCAGCGTCACCATCCGCGCGAAGGACGGCTCTGCGATCGCCACCCTGTCCGACTACACCGCGAAGGTCGACGACTCGGACGGCACGGTCACGATCAAGGGAAAGGACAAGCAGGGGCGTGAGACCGTGCTCAAGCTGACGTCCTGGGTGGGCGACCAGAAGCCGGACATCAAGGTCGGCGCGGACACGAGCTCTGCCCGCAGGAAGGGCGAGAGCACCCAGGACTACTTCGACCGCATGGAGCCGAAGATCGACGTCGGCGCCGACACGAGCGAGGCGCAGAGGGCGGTCAGCAAGTTCGTCGTGCAGAACGGCGGCATGACGATCAAGGTCGGCGCCCGTGTCATCTCGCAGATGGGTGACGGCGAGGGCGCGGGCTGGACCGGCGGCACACCGCGCGGCGTCGCGGCGATGACGAAGGCGGTCCATGCGATCGACGGGGGCGCGCGCATCACCTCGGGCTACCGGCCGGGCGCGGTGACGGCGACCGGCTACCCCTCGTACCACGGCATGGGCCGCGCGATCGACATCGTGTCGCCGAACATGGGCCGCACGTTCGACCTGCTGGCGCGCGCGTTCGGCTCGAAGGCGAAGGAGCTGTACTACACACCGCGCGGGTTCATCCGAAACGGGCACTACACGAACGACGTCGCCGCCGTCACGCGCCGCACGCACCGCTCGCACGTGCACCTGGCGCTGAACGGTGGCGGCCGCCTGCCGGGCATGCCGCCCGTGGACCCGCGCGAGGACAACCTCCTCGGCGTGGACGAGCACGGGATGCCCTTGGCACGGGTGCGCTCGCGTGAGTGGCTCGTGAACGAACCGGCGTCGGACTACTACGGCGACGACATCATGTCGGCGATCAACGGGCGGCGGATCCCGCGCGACTCCTTGGCGGCCCTGCAGGGGCTCGCGGGAGGTGGTCGTCTCGGCGGGGGCGGCGTCGGGGCGGCAGAGCGCGCCCTCGCGGCGGCGAAGCTGCGGCGCGACCGGACGGCCGCGACGCTGAGGGACGCGCGCGCTGCGGTGAAGGACGCCGAGCGGGCGGAGCGTACCGCGCAGAAGTCCAAGATGGCGTCCGACGACAAGGCGGCAGCGCGGAAGCTCAGCGAGGCGGAGCGGAAGGCAGACCGGCTCGAGCGGGAGTACGACAAGCGCAAGGACGAGGTGTCGAGGCAGTCGGACCGGCTGTCGAACCTCCGTGACGAGCGCACGCAGTTCGGCACCGACCTCCGACGCAGCGACATTCTGGCGCAGGCGACCTCTGGAGCCGCCGGCGCATACAGCGTGGTCGACCAGATGCTCGGGCTTGCACGCTCGGGCGATCTGACGAAGAGCCAGTCGCGCACTCTCGCCGCACGGGCGGGCAAGGCGGAGTGGGCCATGCGTGGCCTGTACCGGCAGGCGGAGTCGCTGGACAAGCGGCTCGAGTCGGCGAAGGGCCGGCTCGAGGACATCGCGTCGATCAAGGCGTCGGTCGGGTCCGCGCTGGCTGGTGGGTTCACGCTCGGCGGTGTCGAGGGCACGGTGAACCCGTGGACTGGCAAGGCCGAGGCTGTGACGGGGAAGCAGTACCTGGCCGCCGCGAGAGGGTACGCCGGCAAGGTGAAGGCCTTCGCCTCGAAGCTGGGAGCGCTGCGAAAGAAGGGGTTCGCGGGCGTCATCCTCGAGGAGGTCGCAGGGATGGGCGTGGAGGTCGGCATTCCGGCTGCGGATGCGCTCCTCGGGCTGGGCCAGGCGGATTCGAAGTCGCTGAACACGGCGTACAAGAGCATCGCCACGTACTCGACCGCTGCTGGAACGCAGGTTGCGGAGGCGTTCGGCTTGTCGGCGGCGCAGTCGCTCGTGAAGAGCTTGGGGAAGCAGGACGCGAAGGTCGAGAAGGCGATCCGTAACTGGGGCGTCTACATGGCTGACGGTCTGGCACTGGCGCTCACCGGGAAGAAGTCGGGGCTGAAGAAGCGAGCTATGGGCGGCCCGATGTCGGCCGGTGAGCCGTACCTGACAGGCGAACTCGGGCCCGAGCTGATCGTGCCGGTGACGAACTCGTACGCGCTGACGGCCGAGCAGACGCGACGCCTGGCGTCGACATCGACCGGCGGCATGCAGCAGCACATCACGGTCACGACGGACGCGGCGGCCCTGGCGTCGGCGCTCAACGGCGTCACCCTCACGCTCGACGTCGAGGGGAAGCCGATCTCGGGGATCGTGCGCTCGACGATCAAGTCCGCCGTGACCGGCTCGGCCGCGCTGGCCCGAGGGGGGAAGCGATGACCACGATCACGGCGGCGCTGCTGACGTCGGCGGACCCCCGCCCGGTGCAGATCCTCGTCTCGGACCTGGAAGCGGGGATCGAGTACGAGGTGCACCGGGTGGGGGCCGGTGAGGAGGTGCTGGTCCAGGGTGGCGCGGCGATCTCCGACGGCGCGCAGATCCGGCTCATCGACACGCGCACGCCGGTGAACGTCGGCGTGCAGTACCGGATCACGCTGTCGACCGGTGAGGACTTCACGTCGAGCCTCGTGACGGTGCCGTGGGCGCCGGCGGGCGCGGAGGACCGCTACCTGCTGCAGTCGATGGACTCGTCGATCGTGGTGCCGATCGAAGCGTGGGTGGACAACGGGCTGCCGTCGTCGCCGTCGCTGCACTCGTCGACGTTCGAGATCCACGGGCGCTCACGTCCGGTCATGGTCCTGGCGGCTGGCGGTGTTGGGACGATGCAGGCGTCGCTCCGCCTGTCGCGCGAGGCGTCGGCTGCCCTGCGCGAGGTGCTCGCGCTTGGCGGCGCGGTGGTGCTCCGGACGAACGGTGACGCACGCGACCTGCCGGCGTCGGACCTCGCGGTCATCACCGCGGCGTCGTCGGTGCTGTGGGGCGGCGACAGCGGCGTGTCCACGTCGCGCGTGTGGGACCTGACGCTCACCTGGGTGGACGACCCCGAGCCGTCCGTGGTCCCGACGATCTACTCGTGGGACGACCTCGACGCCCTCATGACGACCCTCGGCTACACGTTCGACGACTTCGACGCGCAGATCGACGGGCTCACCTGGGATGGTGTGGACGCCTTCGACTGGGGCGGTCTCGCGCCATGAGGGACGGTGCACCCGACGAAGTCATGGCGTCGGTCTACCGGTGGCGCACGGTCATCCAGTCCTGGTCGCCGATGGGGGACCTGCTCTCGGACGACGTGCCGATCATCGATGGTTCGATCTCGTGGGACGTCGCGGCCCGTGCCGTGCACGAGCAGGTGTCGATCACGGTCCCGCGCTACACGGCGGTCGGCGGCCGCCGCTTCGACTGGATGCCTGGCGCCGACGTCGCGCACCCCCTGGCGACGTTCGGGCAGACGCTCACGATCGCGGTCGTCATCACGTCGACGGTCACCGGCGAGGAGTGGGTGACGCCGCTCGCTCGGGTCCGCGTCCAGGCGTGGGAGGAGGACGAGGAAGGCACGGTGCAGGTGACGTGCGTCGGCCGTCTGCAGGCCGCGGTCGACGACGTGCTGCAGGTGCCGCAGTCGCCGGACGAGGAAGCGACCCTGGTGTCCGAGTTCGCACGCCTGCTCCCCGACACCCTGTCGGTGACCGTGGACGACGCCGTCGTGGACCGCGCGGCCCTGCCCGGCACGCAGTGGGCCGGGTCGAAGCTCGACGCCCTGTACGACATCGCGGACGCCATCCCGGCCCGCCTGCGGATGGATGCTGACGGTGACGTGCAGCTGCTGCCCACGCTGCCCGATGCTCCGGAGCCCGAGGGGGTCTACCGCGACGGGGAGCCGCGCGGCCAGGCGGGCATGCCGACGCTGATCTCTGCACCCCGGTCGGACACCCGCGACGGCATCGTCAACTCGGTCACCGTCCTGTCGCAGCATTCGCAGGACGGCGGCGCCGCGGCGTCGGTCATGGTCGAGCAGACGACGGGCCCGTTCGCGGTCGCCACCTACGGCCGTGTCACCGAGTCGTGGACGTCGGAGCAGATCGAGTCTGCGGAGCAGGCGCTCGCCGCCGGCAGGGAGCGGCTGGCGGCCGGGCTGCGGCCCGCGCGCACGGTGCAGATGCAGGTCGCGCCCGACCCGCGTGTCGAGCCCGACGACGCGCTGACGGCGCTGCGAGACGGCGTCGAGCGCATCGGATACGTGCTGGCCGTGTCGCTCGACCTGCTCGGCAAGACGGCCATGTCCATCACGCTGTCGATCGCCTCCGAGCGTGCGGTGCGGCCGGACCTGAACAGCGAGTACGCGTACGGAACCGGCGCGTTCGGTGACGACGCCTACGGATTCTGAGGGGGAACACATGGTCGAGCTCGACCTGCCGGTGCCCGGCACCCGCCGTGGACGCTGGGGCCAGGCGATGAACGCGAACTTCCTCGCCCTCGCCGGCGCCATCGACGAGTTCGCGGCGGCCGTGGACGACCTGCCCGACACGGTCGGCGCCGAGGTGACCAACCAGCTCGCCATCCTGGGGGTCACGCCGGCGCCCGACCTCGTGGACCGGCTGAAGGCGTCGACCGCGCCGATCATCGTCGGGCACCGGGGCGGCGCGCGGATCCACCCCGAGCACACGCTGGAGGGCTACCGCGACTGCTTCCGCTCGGGGTTCCTGCCGGAGACGGACGTGCGCAAGCTCGCGACCGGTGAGCTCGTGTGCATCCACGACGCCACGACGACGCGCACGATGTCAGGCGCCACCGCGACCGTGTCGGCGATGACGCTCGCGCAGTGGAAGTCCCGGCAGGTGAACTCGCCGTGGCCCGGCGGCAAGGCGGCGTCGCCGGCCATGTGGGAGGACGTCCTCGCGGAGTTCGGCGGGCAGGTCGTCATCGTCGCGGAGATCAAGGACGCCGCGGCCACGCAGGACGTCATCGACTCGATCGTGGCGCGCGGCCTGCACCGGCAGGTCATCGTGCAGTCGTTCACCCTCGACGTCGTCCAGCAGACCGCGGCGGCCGGCATCGCGTCGATGCTCCTGACGAGCACGACGACGACCACGACGCCGACCGAGCTCGTCAACTCGGGCATCGAGTTCCTCGGGCCGGGGCAGTCGATGAGCGCGCCCGACATCGCGGCGTTCCGCGCGGCTGGGATCAAGGTCGTGCCGTACACGGTGGGCACGCCCGCGGACTGGACGGCGCTGCAGGCGAAGTCGGTCGACGGCGCGTTCTTCGACGACCCGTGGGGCGCGACCGGGTACTTCCCTCGCTGCCCGCGGGACCCGTACTCGAGCGCCGCGCCCTGGTACGGCTGGGACTACTGGAGCAGCGCCGGCGACACGACGCCCGCCATCAACTACCAGACGAGCCAGGGCGCGCTGTGGATGAACGGCATGTCGTCGGCCGGCAGCAAGTCGATGCGGCAGTCGTGGGCGCCGGCCCTCAGCCCCGTGGCGGGCACGAGCGTGCTGCGGTTCCGTGCACGGCTCGGGTTCGACTCGGGCGGCGGCCCGAACACCGGCACGACCGCGCGCTGGGCGGGCGTGTTCCTGGGCGCCACCGCTGACGGGGTGGCGTACCAGGACGCGGCCGCGGCCGGGCAGTCGGGCTACCACTTCCTGTTCCGCCGCAGCGGCACCCTGGACGTCTACCGCGTCGACCCGGGCGTCGCCGCGGTGAACATCGGCACAGCCGCTCTGACGCCGGCTCTGTCGAACGCCGACCGCGTGGACTTCGTCGAGGTCGAGATCATCCTCAACGGCACCGGCATCCGGGTGCGGCGCCTGGACACCGGCGGGTCGGTGAACGTCACGGACGGCACCTACCGCACGAACCTCGGCCTGCACCTGACGTGCAACGGCACGAACGCGCTGTGGCGCGACGTCTCCTACGACCTGCTCACGCCCGTGCAGGTCGGGTACTGACGGGGCGGGGGCCATGACCGACGAAGACCTCCTCGCCCCGCTGGTGCAGGCGCTCGACCAGGGCGTGCGAGCGGGCACGGACCTGCGCCGCGTGGTCGTGACGCCGCTGCTGGAATGGGACGGAGAGTCGAACCGTGGACTCGTGTCGCTGGACGGCGGCGACCCGACGTGGCTCCTCGCCGCGGCGGACACGTACTGGCCCGACGTCGTCGACACGGACGTCATCGTCCTGCGCAACGAGTGGACGGGCCGCGGCGCGTGCATCCTCGGACCGAAGGGGCAGTTCGCCGAGCCGCCCGTGGAGCCGGACCTCCTTCCCGCGCGCGGCACGGTGACCGCCATCCCCGGCGCCGGCCGCGTGAAGGTCAACGCCGCAGGCGCGATCGTGACTGCCGCGACCGGGACGTCCTACGTAGACCCCGCGGTGGGCGACGTCGTCGTCCTCAACTGGGCGTCCGACGGGTCGGAAGCGATCGCCGTGTGCGAGGTCGGCTGGACGCCGGCGAAGCCCTCGACTCCCGGGGAGCCGAGCCTGTCGCGCTCCGGGACGACCGTCACCGTCTCCTGGCCGCGACCCAGCGACGTCGACTCGACCCGCGTGCGCTGGCGCTACGGCAGCGGCGCATGGTCGGTGCGGACCGGGCTCACCGGCGGCTCGACGACGATCTCCGTCGCCGAGGGCCGCACGCGACAGGTCCAGATCGCGCAGTCGAACGCGGGCGGCACGTCGAGCTGGTCGGACACCGCGACGATCGCCGGCCCGGCGCCCGCGCCGCCGCCGTCGCGACCGTCCGGGTCCGGCGGTGGCGGGTCTGGCGGTGCAGCGAAGTACGAGACCGTCACCAAGACGATCTCCCCCACCTCGACCGGCACATACCGGCACGCCGTGCACCGCTGGGACGACTGGAACCGGGGCCGCTACGGCTACCCCTACACCCTGTACCAGGGCTCCAGGTACGGCTCGGGTGACCTGTCCGGGCTCGCCACCTACGGCACCCGCGTGAAGGACCTGCGCGCCGTGGAGATCCTCAAGATCGAGGTCCGGCTCGTCGACGCCCGCCTCGGCGAGCGCACCCTCGGCCAGCCGATCCGCATCGTCGTCGCCGAGAACGGCTCACGACCGAACGGGGCCCCGACCACAGGCGCCACGGTCACGACGACCTCGCTCGGCAAGGGCGACTCGAAGTGGCTCCGCCTCGACCTCGGGCCGGGCTCGCTCGACAACTGGCGCACCGGCCTTTCCCGCGGCCTGGTCGTCAACGGCAGCGCGTACCGCGGCCTGCGCGGCAAGGGCACGGCCGGCATGACCCTGCGAGTCACCTACCGGAGGCGAGTGTGACCGATCCGGCCGTCGAGCCCAGCGGCGACCCGGAACCGGTCGCCGCGCCGAAGCCCAACCCGCGCGCCCCGTGGAGCGCGTGCGGCATCTGCTACGCCGTCGTCGTCGACCTGGAGCTGCACACCGCGGCGTCGCACCCCATCACCGCCGAGCCCGCGCCGGCCGACACCGAGGAGCCCTGACATGGTCACCGATGCACGCGGTCACGAGGTCCCGGGCGGTGGGGGGCCGTCGGCGTTCCTGCCTGCCTTCCGCGACTTCTCCGCCTCGATCAACGACGTGATGCGGGTGCCGGACCTCGCGACCGCGGAGGCGGCCGTCGCCGACCTGGCCGGCGAGGGGATCGCCACCGACGGCCTCGCCTGGTGGGTCGCGGACCCGGGCGCCCTGTTCGTGCGCGTGGGTGAGGAGTTCATCCGCATCAGGGACGAGCGCGACGACGTCGAGATCCCCGACACCGACTGGCTCACCGTCACGTCGCTGGGTACCGGGTGGACGGCCCCGGTCACCGTGAAGGCCCGCCAGATCGGCAACGTGGTCCGCTTCTCCGGGACCATCCAGAACACGTCGGTGGGGGCGGGCGACGGGTACGTGACGGCGTTCACCCTCCCGGCCGGAATCGCCCCGCCCGTGCGCGAGGAGCCGGTCTCGACCTCCACCGGGTCGACGGGCGGCGGCCGGCAAGGCTACATCGACGTCGCCAAGGCCGTGAAGATCTACACCGTCACCGGGACCGCCGCGTTCACGCGCATCTCCGGCGGGTACTGGGCGGACTGAGCGCATGGAGTTCTTGCCTCAGTGGCTCACGGACCTGACCCCGGGGACCCTCCTCGGTGTCGTGGTCCTCATGCTCATCACCGGGAAGGGACTCGCGTCGCGCCGCGAGGTCGACGCCGCGGAGAAGCGCGCCGAGACGTACCGGGTTGCGCTGGAGACCGCGCTCACAGCCCTCAAGGAGAGCACGGAGCACGACGCCGAGCTCATCGAGAACTCACGCACCACGGTGCGCGTGCTCGAGGTACTGCAGGCGGCGCGCAGCGAGCAGATTCAGCGCCTGTCCGTGGTCCGGGAAGAGCCGCCCCGCGGGGAGGCGACGTCATGATCTGGAACCGACACAAGCAGCACCGGGCCAAGCAGATGGAGGCGGAGAGGGCGCTCAAGGCGTCCGTCGACCACCTGCAGGAGGTCGTCGAGCAGGGCAAGGAAGCGCGCCGGATCGGGGCTCGCCTGCGCAAGATCCAGCAGGAGAACCACCTGGGCCCGAGCATCGCGCACGTGTACAGCGGGAGGCAGCCATGATCGACGAGCGCACGGCCGCGGCTCTGTTCGCCTTCACGGTGTGGTTCGCGTTCTGGGTGACGTACACCGTGCTGACGAAGTGGTGGCGCTACCCGGAGGGGCGGAACGTCTGGTCCGTCTCCCTCGCCCTGTGGATCGCCTTCGGGATCGTGGCAGCGGCGTACCTCTGGCCGCAGTACTCGATCCGCGAGTGGTTCGTCCCAGTGATGTTCACCGTCCTCGGCGTGCTGGGCCTGCAGCGACTCTGGCAACTGATCGCCCGGCAAGTCGCGGCACGGCGAGAGAACCGCTGACGCCCCCAACTCCACGCAGACAAAACCCCACCTGAGGCCCGCCACCGTGCGGGCCTTCGTCATGTCCGGAGGCACCGATGAGCTGGTACGCGTGCGCACGCAAGCGGCAGATCAACTGGTTGAACAACCTGTCCCGCGGGGGCGTGAAGCCGAACGTCCTCGTCTTCCACCTGTCCGCCGGCGAGCAGCCGTCGCTGTTCGGCTACTTCTCCGGCATCAGGCACGCCGGGTCGCACTTCCACGTGGCGCGCGACGGCGCCCGTGAGCAGTACGCCGGCACCGGCGCACGCTCCGCCGCCGAGTACGGCGCGAAGAACACGATCAGCGTCGAGACCCAGGGCGCGGACGCAGGCGGCCGATGGACTGCCGCGCAGTGCGAGTCCTTGGCGGTCATCGCCGCAGAGGCGCACATGGTCGACGGCATCCCGCTGCGGCTCATGGAGCGCTCCGACGACCCGAAGGGCGGCATCGGCTGGCACCGGCTCGGCGTCGACGGGAACTTCCCCTCGGGCCAGCTCGGTGGCCGGCTGCAGCGCGGCGGCGTGAAGTGGTCCGGCGCCCGTGGCAAGGCGTGCCCGGGCGACAACCGGATCCCGCAGATCCCGGGGATCCTCGAGCGCGCGAAGGAGATCGTCGCGGCGCGCGGCGGTGACGGGGCCTCGCGCGGCGAGGACCGCGCGCCGGTCGTCGGCGCGAAGCGCAAGCCTCACCGCCTGCCCACGTTGCGCCTCGGCTCCCGGCGCTGGCAGGTCCGGCTCCTGCAGAACGCGCTCCTCGAGCGCGGCTACAAGATCGGCAAGGCGGACTCGTCCTTCGGCCCCATGACCGCCAGCGGCGTGCGCGAGTTCCAGGAGGACGCGGGCATCGACAAGGACGGCGTCGCCGGCCCCGACACCTGGTTCTCCCTGTGCCGCGGCGCCGGGAAGGGTGCCGGGAAGTACCGCAACAAGATCGCCCAGCGCGTCGCCGGGCTCACCGGCCTGCAGGTCACCGGGCGCCCCGGCTCCCGGTTCATCTCGCGCTGGAAGGCGATCCAGCGCTGGCTCGGCGTCGACGACGACGGCGACATCGGCACCAAAACCATCGCCGCTCTCGTGAAGCGGGGCTGAGCCTGATGTCGACCGTGGAGATCCCCTTGAGCCAGGGCCTCGTCGCCCTCGTCGACGCGGAGGACTACGACCGCGTGACGGCGTCCACACCGTGGGCCGCCAGCGTCTCGAAGGGTCACGCCTATGCCGTGCACCAGGAGTCCATCCGGGGCGGTCAGAGGCGCCGATCGATCCTCATGCACACGCTCATCACCGGCTGGCCCTACGTGGACCACATCAACGGGAACGGCCTCGACAACCGACGCGCGAACCTCCGTCCGGCGACCCACGCCGACAACATGCACAACTACCGCCGCCCGCGGCACAACACCAGCGGATTCAAGGGCGTCAGCTGGCGCAAGGCCAAGGGCGCGTGGGTCGCGAACATCAAGCTTCACGGGCGGCAGCGCTACCTCGGTGCCTACGCCACCCGCGAGGAGGCGGCGCGTGCCTACGACGTCGCCGCGCTCGAACTCCACGGCGAGTTCGCTCGCCTCAACTTCCCCCTGGAGGGCTGACCCATGACCCCCACTCCTGCTGTCCCCGCGCGCGTGCGCACGGTGGCGTACTTCGTCCTTCTGGGCGCCTCGGCGCTCGTACTTCTCGCGACCGGCCTCGCACCGATCTGGCTGGACGCCGATGTCGCGACCAAGGTCGTGGCGTCCGGCGGCGTGGTCACCGCGGTCTTCGGCCTCGTGGCCGGCGGCCTCGGCGTTGCGTACCGGCCGACCGCCAGCGCCGAGATCGAGGGCTGACCGATGGCGCGCGGCGTTCGCCCCGGCACGGGGGGCGCGCCGTGCGCCCCCTCCCCGGCCAAGACCGACCCGCCCCCGGCCCTCGTCCGCCACCCGCAGGCGTACGGCATCCAGTGCCGCGACTGCGCCCCGATCGGCTGCGACGGGTCCTGCGACCTGCCGCCGTTCACGGACTGACCGTGACCACCCGGGCCGCGGCCGCCGCCGCACGCGACGTCGTCCTGTACGTCGTCGGCATCGTCTTCTTCACCACGCTGGGCGCCGTCAACGGCGCCCGCGAGCAGCTCGCCAACTACCGCCGCTGGCCGGGCCTGTAGGCCCTCACCTGATCGGAGTCCGTCATGACCATCTCCATCGCCGCCACCGCCGCGCAGGCCATGGGCGCAGCGCTCGCCACCGACATCGGCTCGGGCGCCACCATCGAGATCCGCTCGGGCAGCAAGCCCGCCACCCCGGAGACGACGGCGACGGGCACCCTGCTCGCGACCGTGACGATCGCGGGCTCGTTCACCTCCTCCGGCGGCGTGCTCACGGCGGCCGACCCCGCGTCGGTCACCGTCGGCGCCACGGGGACCGCGGGCTACTTCCGCGTGAAGACCAGCGGCGGCACCGGGAAGATCGACGGCACCGTCACGGCGACGGGCGGCGGCGGCGACATGCAGCTCGCCACCACGGCGCTGTCGTCCGGCGCGACCCTCGACCTGGGCGTCCCCTCCTTCACCGTGCCCGTGGCCTGAGAGGCTGACCAGTGGCCCGGCCCGTCGTCGCAGCGACGACGTCCGCCGCCAACGCGGCGGGCGCGTCGGCGGCGCCTGCAGTCCCGTCCGGGGTGGCGTCCGGCTCGCTCCTCATCGCCTACGTCTTCGGCCTGTGGGGAACCCCGAACCCGCCGGCCAGCGCGATGACGATCCCGTCCGGCTGGGTCCTCGGCGGGTGGGACTCGATCACCGTCGAGGGCGTGTACGGCGGCGGGCTCGGCTGGTTCTACAAGCGCGCCACCGCGGCCGACACGGGCACGTACACCTTCACCGCAAACTCGCTCGGCGGTAGCCCGTTCCAGTGCTCCGCCGTCGTCCACCGAGTCACCAATGCGACCGGCTCGGGCAGCCCGTTCGGCGCGTTCTTCGCCGGCAGCGCGGCCGTCCCGTCCGTCGTCGGAGCGATCGCCCCCGGGTCGGACGACTGGCTCGCCCTGGCCGGCGTCGTCGCGCAGGACCTCGCCGACATCCTGCCCGCCGCGGGGTGGACTCAGGTCGTCGACGTCCCGCACGGGACGGCGGCCCGGCAGGGCGTCTTCTCTGCACCGGCGGACACGGCCGGCGTCCCCACGTCGTCGTGGGCCTCCGGAGCGTCGTTCGCGCACGCGTACGCCGCGACGATCCAGCCTGCGGCCGTCGCCGTGGCGGGGGCGGCCTCGGCATCGCTCCCCCGCGTGACCGCGACGATCACCGGCTCCGTCACCATGCCGACGACGACCGGCACCCTGACGGCCGCGCTCCCCCGCCTGTCGGCGGCCGCCTCCGGCACCGCCACCACCGTCGCCCAGCCGCACCCCCGTACCATCGCCGGGCGCCACTTCCTCGACCAGAACGGCCAGCCCGTCTACCTGCGCGGGGACACCCCCTGGTACATCATCGGCGGCGCACCCGCCGACTGGCCGACCTACTTCGCCAACCGTGCCGCGTACGGCATCAACACGTGCTACGTGATGTGCCTGCCCGAGCTCGACATCACCGACGCGACCACGTGGGACGGCTCGAACGTCCACGCGCTGACCACCCCCGGCAACTACTCCACCGTGAACCCCACGTGGGTCGCCCGGGTGAAGTCGTTCGTCGAGATGGCCGCGACGTACGGCGTGACCGTGTGGTTCCTCGTCGGGCCCGCGAACATGATCAGCACCACCGCGCAGGCGACTGCCTGGGGCACGGCGTGGGGCACCGCGCTGAAGGACTATCCGAACGTCCTGTTCGGGTACGGCGTCGACTGGCTGACGGAGCAGTGGGCCGCGCAGGAGTCCATCGTCGCGGCCGTGCGCACCGCCGTGCGGGCGGCCGGGGCGCTGCAGCCCTTCACGGTGCAGCTGTATCAGGACCAGACGTCGTCGGACAACGCGGCCTGGGCCGGCCAGGTCGACTTCGAGGCGACGTACACCTACCAGCAGTACGCGCCGCTCTCCCGCCGCGCCTACGCCCTGAACAACGGGCCCGTCGTGTTCGCCGAGGGCAACTTCGAGGGCGAGAACAACGAGGGCGGCGCGGCGACGACGTCCGAGACGCTGCGCCGTGTGCTCGGCGCCGCACTCACGAACGGCACCGTCGGCGTCCAGTACGGCCGCGACGGCGTGTACAACCCGCCGCAGGACGGCACCGAGGCGACGTGGACCAGCCTGCTGCCCTCGACGATGCTCGCCCACCAGAAGGTCATGGCCGACGCGGTCGCGGCCATCCCGTGGCACCGTCTCGTGCCCGACACCGCGGGTACGTTCCTCACCTCCGGCGCCGGCACGCCGCCCGCCACGGGCACGCAGACCGCCTCCCGGGTCGACCCGCTGGAGTCGGCCTACGCCACCGCGGCTGTCTCGTCGGACGGTTCCGCCGCGGTGCTGTACGCGCCCACGTCGCGGGCGATGACCGTCGACCTGGCCCGGCTCGGCGCAAACTCCACGGTGCGCCGCCTCGACCCGACGACTGGCGCGTCGACCACGCTCGCGTCGTCGGGCAGCCTCGCCGCGCCGGGCAACAACGCCGCCGGGCAGTCCGACTGGCTGTACGTCTTCGAGGCCGACCCGTTCCCGGCCATCGAGGGCACGCTCGGCGGACCCCTGCCGCGCGTCACCGGCGCCACGGCCGGCGCCGTCCGGATCACCGGCGGCATCGCGGGCGCCCTGCCCGCCGCCTCCGGGGCGAGCGCGGGCAGCGTCACCGTCACGGGCACGATCACGGCGAGTACGCCGACCGTCACGTCCATGGCCGCGGCGAGCGTCGTCGTCATCGGCAGCCTCGCCGCGACCGCCCCGCGCGTCACGGCGTCCGTCAACGGTGAGGGCGTCGCAACCGGCACCCTCGCCGCCACGCTGCCCGCCGTCACCGCCGACCTCGACGCCACAGTCACCATCACCGGCACGCTCACCACGACCCTGCCACGCACCACCAGCGCGCTCGGCGGGGCCGTCGAGGGCGTCATCGGCGGCACCCTCACCGCCACGCTGCCCAAGACCACGGCCGTAGCGGCCGGGACCCTCTCGGTCGCCGGGACGCTCGCAGCCACCCTGCCGAGCGCGCGGGCGGCCCTCGCCGGCTCCGACGTCCCCGACGTCGAGCCGGAGCTCGTCATCGCACGCGGGCCCTACGGCAACCCGTTCCGCCCGTCCGGCCCGCACGGATCCACCTTCACCGTCTCGTCTCCCAGGGGGTAGCGATGCAGATCGACCGCAGAGGCCGCGAGGTCATCCACTGGGACCTCACCGAGCCGCCCGCCGGAACGCTCGAGGTCACCCTCGACGGCAACACCTGGCACACGCTCACCCGCGACGGCGACACCGCAAGCCTGCTCGTCGCCGGGCCCGACGCCGAGGGCACTGGCGGCGTGGTTCTGAAGATGGGCCGCAGTTTCGCGCTCATGCGCGCCGCGGCTGATCCCGAGGTGCTCGTGCGTGAGGCCGGCGTGATCGACGTCGTGACCCTGCTGCCGCCCTCCGCCCCCTGACCGGCCGCCGTGCCCGCGGCCAGACGAACGCCCCCGTCCACCCTTCGCGGGGTGGGCGGGGGCGTCTTCGTCGTGGCCGCGGGGAAGGCGACCCTGACGTGAGACCTCGCTTCGGACGCCCGTCAGCGCGTAGCGGCGGGGTGATCTTCGGGTGATTCTGACTTGCCCACGCTTCAACATTTGCTGCCGCCGTGCTTGCGTTTGCAGATGCGGAGACGTGTGGGCATCGACGTAAGGTTCGACGGGGCGCGGGAACACTGCCGCGCCCTGCTCGCAGAGGTCAACGCATACGCGCAAGAAGCTCTACGTGTTGAGCTCGTGACCACCGACGACGAGGGCTCGCGTTGGGGGACGGTCCGAATCCTGTCTGAACCGCCGACAGTGATCGGACGCCTCCTCGGTGACGCCGTGCACGGCGCCCGCACTGCGCTCGACTACCTCGCATTCGAGCTCGCAGGCCAGGACGGCGCCGGCCAGAGAAGGGGCAAGACGTCCTTCCCGATCGCGGAAACCGAGGGCAAATGGCCGAACCAGGCCAAGACCCAATTGCCCGGCGTCGACGCGAACGTTCGCCATGAGCTCTACAAGCTACAACCCTGGGCCGGGGGCGACGACGACTTCTGGTTGCTGCATCAGCTCGACATCGCCGATAAGCACCGCCACCTCCTAGTTGCGGCGGCTCGCGGAGCTCTCTTCCTGTCAACGGAGGGGAGCATGATCGGGACGGAGGAGGTCAGCCCGTTGAAGATGAAATTGTGCAACCTGCGCCTTCTCCGCGATGGCGAGCGGATCCAGTTGAGCAGCCTGGGCTCGGTCGAACCCACTCCGGAGGTCGACATGCGCTTCGTGGTGCGCACGGAGACTCGCAACGAACTGGTGCTCGCTCCGGGGATGCCAGGCGAGATGACGACGCTCGAGGAAGTGGCGAACTCGATAGAGCGTGTTCGAGAGAAGGTGGAACCTCTGGTCGCTCGCCTCAGATGACGCCTTGGGCGATTCGGCCCTGGGGACTTCATCTGGTCCCGTTGTCACCGGGTCGGCGGACACTGGACGCATGCGCGAGCTAGACACCCGCGACAACCGCGGCCTGATCGAGCACCACGACGCGGCACCGCGCGGACAGCGACTCATGCCGGCCCCGGTGCCCGCCCGCTGCACCGCGCGGTCCTACGGCGGCGGAGTCGTCACCGTGGAAGGCGTCGTGACCCACCGCGCCCCGGGCCTGCTCGCCTTCACCGCCGACTATCCCGGTTGGGGGACCTGGACAGCATGGGTCAGGCGCGAGTGCTGCATCCCGCTCGCCGCCTAGGATCTGCTTCTTGGGTGGTCCCGGCTGCCCTGGGCAGCTCGCGTCGCGCGCAAGAGCTCGTAGACCTCGTCGGCGAAGAATCGTCGATGCCCACCCAGCGTGCGCATTGAACGTAGTTTGCCGATCGTGGCCCATCGGCTGACCGTCTTCGGCTCGACGTTGAACAGGCGCGCCACCTCGGCGGGCGACAGGAGCCCGGGCGGCTCGTCGTTTGCAGCTCTGCGCACCTTCGCCATCATGCCCCATTGTTCCCGGACGCCGCTGGGGAACGCGTGGTCTCAGATGAGCGACGTACGACGAGGCCCGAGCGTTGCTCGATGGGCAGCTGCGCGACGGCGAGCGGGCCATCGCGATCCGAGTCATCGAGGGCTGATCGGCGGATGGTCCCCCAGATGTACCCCCGCCGCTTCGAGCGGCTGGAATGACGAAGGCCCGGAACCGTTGCGGTTCCGGGCCTTCTTCTCGGTGGAGCTAGGGGGATTCGAACCCCCGACCTTCTCATTGCGAACGAGACGCGCTACCAACTGCGCCATAGCCCCAAGTGCGGAGCAACATTAACATCCCGGCCGGGGCGCATGCCAAATCGGCTCAGCCTGCGGCCCGGCGCCGCGCGAGGATCTCGTCCAGCGGCAGGCCGAGCGTCTCGGTGCGGGGCCGCGGCTCCTCGGGAGCGGCCACGTCGGCGACGGCGTCGGCGGCCGGCGCCGTCCGCTCACCGGGCTGCTCCGAGGCGCCCGCAGGCGTCGCCGTCGGGCCCAGTGCCGCCTGCATGGTCGCGGCCAGCGCGGCGACACGGGCAGCGTCGGAGACGGGCACGACGCGGCCGGGCGCCGTCGACGACGAGGCCACGAGCGGGCGAGGCTCACGACGGGGCGCGGCGGGCTTCGTCACGTACGTGGGCAGCGGCACGGGGACCGGCTCCCACGGGTCGCTGCCGACCGGCGGCGGCCCCGGCAGCGGGGCCGGTCCGGGACCTGGGTCCACGACGACCACGGGCTCCGGCAGGGCCGGCACCTCGTCGGCGCGCACGTCGAAGACGTCCCGACCGGACGACGGCGCCTCGCGAGGGGACGAGACCGGCTCGGGCTCCGCGCTCTCCTCGTCGCGGGCACCGCCCGGAGGGACGGTGACGCGGGACGAGTCACGAGGTGTCGGGCGAGCGGGCGCAGGCTGGGCACCCGGCGCGGCCACCCGGGGGATCATCTGGGTGTGCGTGGCCGACGGCCGCACGGCGTGCCCCGTGACCCGCGGCCGGTTGCGGGGCGCGTGCGGGCCGCCGTTGGCGAGCGCGCGAGCCTCGGTCGCCTGGCGTCGCGCAGCCTTCCGCTCCGCCGCCCAGCGCGCGTCGGCGCGACGCGCCTGCAGCACCGCCACCCGGCCGAGCACGAGCACGCCGAGCAGCAGCGCAGACGGCACGGCGCCCGCGACCCAGCCCACCAGGCCGAGGGCCACCACGACCCAGGCGGCGGCGGTCACGAGCAGCAGCAGCACGGTGAGCAGCAGCCGACGGCGCGCCCGCGCGGCGCGCCGCTCCAGCATCGCGAGACGGGACTCGTGCTGCCGACCCTCCGCAGCGTCGGCGCGCAGGGTCGTCAGGGCGCGCGACGCGCCCTCGTCGTCGTCCAGACCCATCGATCGCTCCCCTCGTCCGCCGCCCGTCGACGTGCCGGGCACCAGCAGCGGCACCGACCCGCCGGTCGGTGCCGTCACCCCGCGCGTACCGCCCGCCTCCGCCACCGCCAGCACCCGCAGCCCGCCGGAGAACCGGTCGTCCGTCCGCGCATCGAGCAGCTGCTGGCGGTGCCGCAGCAGGTGCGGCACCAAGAAGCCCAGCCACAGGACGAACAGCGCGAGCACTGCGAGTCCTGCCGCCGACGTTGTCACATCACGACGGTAGGGGACGCAACGACCACGCCGACGCACGCCGTCGCGGCGTGTCCGTGGTCGAGCCCGTGCGACGGCGCCGCGCGGAGCGCTCAGGCGTCGTCGCGGGCGCGCTGCCAGCGCGCCAGCAGCCCCTCGGGCACGTCCTCGGTCGTGATCGCGAAGGTGCGGTGGTCGCGCCAGGTGCCCTGGATGTGCAGGTATCGCTCGCGCACGCCCTCGTCGCGGAAGCCGAGCTTCGCCACCACCCGCAGGCTCGGCGCGTTCTCGGGCCGGATGTTGATCTCGAGGCGGTGCAGCCCGAGCACGGCGAGGCAGTAGTCGCCCGCCATCGCCACCGCCGTCGGGATGACGCCCCGCCCCGCGACCTCCTGCGACACCCAGTACCCGATGCTCGCCGAGCACAGCGAGCCGTAGAGGATCTGGGACACGGTGAGCTGCCCGACGAGCGCGCCGTCCAGCTCCACGGCGAACGGCAGCGTCGTGCCCGCACGCGCCTGCGCGGACAGCACCCGGAGGTAGTCGCCGAACGTCGACGCGGCAGGACGCTCCCCCGGCGAGGTCGCCTCCCACGGCTCGAGCCAGCCCGCGTTGCGGGACCGCAGACGCAGCCACTCCGGCCCGTCCTTGCGGCGCAACGGCCGCAGCACGACGGCGCCGGCCGGGCCGTCCTCGCGCAGGGTCACCGGCCACGGCCGCGACACGGCCCATCCGCGGGCGTGCTTGTGCGTCATGCCACCTCGTTCCGTCCCGACGCTCCGGTCCCGCCCGTGCCGAAGCCGTTCTCGGCGTCACCGGCGCGCGCCGGGACTCCCGGACGGGACCCTGCCACAATGGCCCCATGCACGGCGACCGCAAGGGAACGAGAGCACACCGGCCGTACCCGGTCGTCGCCGGGATGGAGGTCGCGGACGCCAAGGAGGAGCTCCGCCGGGCCATCCGCGCCCACCGCGCCGAGCGTTCCCCCCGCCTCCGCGACGAGGCCGCGAAGGCCCTCGCCGACGTCCTCGCCACCGTGCCCGCCGTCCGCGACGCCGACGTGGTCGCGACCTACGTCTCCCGCCCCACCGAGCCCGGCACGCACGTGCTGCTGGAGCAGCTCGCCGCCCGGGGCACGCGCGTCCTGCTGCCCGTGCTCGGCGCGGGCCTCGCGCGCGACTGGGCCTGGTACGCCGGGCCCGACGACCTGCTGGAGCGCGCCCCCGGCCGACCCCCGGAGCCGAGCGGCCCCGCCCTGGGCGCCGAGGCCATCACGAAGGCGGACGTCGTCGTCGCGCCGGCGCTCGCCGTGGACGACCGCGGCGTGCGGCTGGGCCAGGGCGGCGGCTGGTACGACCGGCTGCTGAAGATGCGCCGGCCGGGCGTGCCCGTCGTGGCGCTGGTGTTCCCCGAGGAGGTCTACGACTCGGCCGAGCAGCCGCTGCCCGCCGCGGAGCACGACGTGCCCGTGCACGTCGTCGTGACACCCGAGGGCTGGCAGGAGCTGCCCGCTCCCGCGCTGGAGCGCTGAGCCCGCGCCGTCAGGCGTCCGAGCCGGCGCGCTGCCGCGCACGGTAGGCCGCGGCCTTCATCCGGCTGCCGCACGTGGCCATCGAGCACCACTCACGGCGGTGCCCGCGGGAACGGTCCAGGTAGACCTGCGTGCACTCGGGCCGGCCGCACTCGCGCAGCAGCGCCGCCTCGTCGCCGCCGACGATCTCGACGGCCTGCCGCGCGACCTGCGAGAGCACCTGGTCCGCACCTCCGGCCCAGGCCCATCCCTGCTCGGTGAGCACGGGCGTGAGCGGCGGCGTCGCGGCGACCGCGTTGACCGTCTCGACGGCGTCCGCGGGCAGCGGGCGGTCGTGCAGGCGCGACCACACCAGCGCGTAGACGGCCTCGCGCAGCGCGAGGGCGCGCTCGAGGTCGGCGGCGCCCGACGACGAGGCGTCGGCCAGCAGCCCTGACTCGACGAACCACGCGTCGAGGTCCGCGGCAGAGGTCAGCTTCTCCGTGGGCTCGTCGTTGCGTCGCGCGCGCAGGGTGCCGACGAAATCGAGGGCGAGGGTGCCGCAGGGGAAGGCATGGATCACGTCACCATCCTGACGGGTGACGAGCCTGCAGGCAAGGGCAGGCGGGAGTGATCATCACCACTTTGACAGGTGACGGCGACGCGAGGAGAGTCGTCACCAGTCAGACCGGTGACGCCGGTCTGCGAGAACACGGAGGAACACCATGGAGCTCAAGCTCGAGATCGTCGTCCTGCCCGTCTCCGACGTCGACCGTGCGACCGCCTTCTACACGGCGCTCGGCTTCCGCCTGGACGCGGACTTCCGCAGCCCGAAGGGCCTGCGGGTCGTGCAGCTCACCCCTCCCGGCTCGGAGGCGTCGATCATCTTCGGCGAGCGGCTCACCGACGCCGCGCCAGGGTCCCTCCAGGGGCTGCACCTCGTCACGACCGACATCGCCGCCGCCCGCGACGAGCTGCGCCGCCGCGGCGCCGACGTGAGCGACCTCTGGCACGACGCCGACGGCGTCTTCCACTGGGCGGGCGAGGCCAACCGCGTCGCCGGCCCCCACCCCGCCACCGACAGCTACGGCACCTACGCGTCGTTCGCCGACCCGGACGGCAACGGGTGGGTGCTCCAGCAGGTCGTGACCCGCGCGCCGGGCCGCTGACCCGGACGCCACCCCCAGACACCCCCCACGAGACCCGAGAAGAGCCGACCATGACCACTGCACACCGCCTCGGCCGCGCGGACCAGGAAGCGCTCGACCGCTTCCGCGACGCCGACCGCCAGGCCGGCAGGACCCTCGCGCCCGCCGTCGTCGACGCGTTCGAGCGCCTCACCACGCGTCAGCTCGACGTCCTCGTCGCCGGGCTCGTGGACGGCCCCGATGCCGGCCGTGCAGACGGCACCACCACGGCCGACGGCGACCAGGACGCCGCCGAGCCGGGCGGCGTGCTGCGCCGCTGGCTGCGCGGCCCCGGCCGCACCGTCACGGCCCTGGGCGTCGCCTTCGTCGTGGCGGCGGCCACCGCCGTCGCCGGCATCGCCCTCCTGGACGACTCCTCGACGCCGCCCGCCGCCGGGACCAGCCAGACCACGGACGCGGCCGAGCTCGCGCAGCAGCTGTCGTGGGCCGACGCGTACGGCGCGGCCTTCGCCGACGACTTCTGACGCCGACGATCACGACGAGCGACCGGTCAGCGCGCCCCGGTCAGGGCACGAGGGTGGCGCGCGTCTTCGCGGACTCCTCCACGGCCTCCCGGGAGAAGGGCCAGTCGAACGTCTTGCCCGCGGCCCACTCGTCGAGCTGGTCGTCGTAGTGCGACGACGCCGGGTGGCCGGACGTGCCCGTGACGGTCACCCACGTCGAGGCGTCCAGGTCGGACAGGTCCACGACCATCCGCATGGACGGCCCCGTCGTGACCGCGAAGGAGCCCGTGCCGGCGTCCCACCCGGTCGCGTTGACGATCGACGAGCCGCCCGGCATCTTCACGGGGTTCGGGTTCACCAGGTCGCGCACCAGCGCCGGCACGTCGGAGCCGCCGAGCACCGGGTGCTCGAGGCGCAGCGTGTGCAGCGTGCCCCAGTCCCAGTCCTTCGGCTGCTTGGACAGCTCCACCGTCAGGTCGCGCCGCGCGCTGATCAGGGCACGCGTGAGGATCTCGTCGCGCGACTCGACGACGTTCGCCGTGGTGCGGTCGTCCCAGAACTTGTCGTCCGACTTGTCGAGCATCGACTTCACGACGACGAGCCACTGCGAGCCGCCGTCGGGCCGCATGCTCGTGGGCAGGTCGTCCCAGAACGCCTCCTGCAGGAGGTTGCGCCACACGGCCGCGAAGTACGCCGCGGCCGGCGAGTCGGCGTCCATCCGGTAGTCCCAGTCCGCGAGCAGGTCCTGCCCGGCCGCGACGTAGGAGTCGTCGAGGTCGATGTCCAGGAGCGCCGGGACGAGCGCCTCCGCGAACGCCGACCAGTCGTCGTTCTGGATGCGGTTCATGTCCTCGGCGGTGAAGGGGCGGCCCGCCGCGATCTGCTCGGTCAGCAGCTTGCGGATGCGCTCCGAGCGGTAGCCGTAGTCCCAGTCGTCCGCGAGGTACGGCTGGGATCCGCTGCGCAGCACGGCCTGGTTCGCCGCGACGATGAACCCCTCCTGGGGGTCGAGCGCACGGGGCATGTCGTCCGCGTCCACCCAGCCCTGCCAGTCGTAGCGGGGGTCCCAGCCGGGCCGCGGCCACGTGCCGTCCGAGGGCACCGGGCCCTTGACCTTGCCGCGCACCGGGATGCGGCCGGGCGCCTGGTAGCCGATGTGGCCGTCGGTGGTGGCGAACACGATGCTCTGCGCCGGCACCTCGAACAGCTTGGCCGCGGCCCGGATGTCGCCCGCGTCCTTGGCCGTGTCGAACGCGAAGACCGCGTCGGCGGTACGGCCCGGCTGCAGCGCCGTCCACTGGAGCGCGACGGCGTACTCCCCGAACTCCGTGCCCTCCCGGGTGGGGGCGCCGACCACGTCACCGACGTCGAGCACGTCCGAGACGATCGGACCGTGCTCCGTGCTGCGCACCGTCAGGTCGACGGGCTGCCCGCCCGCCACCCGGATGGTCTCCTTGCGGACGTCGAGGGGCTCCCACTCCTCCGCGTCGGCGTCCTTCAGCCAGGTGTCGCCGCGGACACGCTCGATGAAGAAGTCGGTGACGTCGGCGCCCATGTTGGTCAGGCCCCAGGCCAGGTCGCCGTTGTGCCCGATGACGACGCCGGGGAAGCCCGCGAACGAGAAGCCCGCGACGTCGAAGGGGCACGCGTCGCTGACCTCGTTGCAGTGCAGCCCCACCTGCGACCAGATCCCCGGCGCGGAGAGGGCGAGGTGCGGGTCGTTCGCGAGCATCGGCTTGCCCGACGCCGTGTGCTCCCCCGACACGACCCACGAGTTGGAGCCTGCCGCGTCGCCCCTGCCCACCAGCACCGGGACGGCCTCCAGCGCCGTGCGGGCGGAGCCGACCGCGGCTCCCAGCGCGTCCGTCGCGGCGCCCGCGCCGGTGGCGCGGCCCGTGAGCGCGGAGGTCAGCTCGGCGTCCGACGCGCTGTCGTCCTGCTCGTCGCCGGACCCGTCCTTCGAGGTGCGGTCGTTCGCGAGGTCGCGGTTGCGCAGCACCGGGTGGTTCCCGCTCGCGTCGTAGTCGGGGAAGAGCTCGTCGACCTGGTCCGTGTCGCCGAGCGTGCTGTAGGCGAGGGCGCGGTCGAGCTCGCTGTCGTAGTTGCCGCGCAGGTCCCAGGCCATCGCCTTGAGCCACGCGAGCGAGTCCACCGGGTCCCAGGGCTCCGGTTCCTTGACGTCCACGCTGGCGCCCAGCACCGTGTACTCGACGCCGAGCTCCTCGGCGTCGCGGCCCTTGAGGTAGTCGTTGACGCCCTCCGCGTACGCCTGGAGGTACGCGCGGGACTCGTCGGAGATCTGGTTCCACTCCTGCTCGGCCACCCGGCGCCAGCCGAACGTGCGCGTGACCTTGTCCGCCTCGATCGCGGCCGGCACGTCACCGACGAGCTCGGCGAGGCGACCGGCGGTCACGTGCCGGCGGTAGTCCATCTCGAAGAAGCGGTCCTGCGCCTGGAGGTAGCCCTGGGCGCGGAACAGGTCCTCGGGGGTGTCCGCGTAGACCTGCGGCACGTCCTGCGCGTCGCGGCGGACGTCGACGGCGGAGGTCAGGCCCGGCACCTGCTGCGTGCCCTCGTGGTCCGGCAGCGGGCGGCGCAGCGTCACGACCGTGAAGACCGTGGTGGCCACGAGCGCCAGGACGACGACGACGGCGATGCCGACGACGGCGCTGCGCAGCCGCGAGCGCCTGGCCTGCCGAGGGGGCGTCTCCTCGGTCTCCGTGCCGTCCGAGGAGGGATCCGGCTCGGACGGGCTTCCGGGTGCTGCAGGGGCGGCGGTCGCTGACACGCAGGCGAGACTACCGTCCGGCGTATGCTTGGCACTCGCATCACCTGAGTGCCAGCATCGCCGCGTCGACGGCAGGTGCCGGCGTCCGCCCCGAGGAGATCACGTGCCCACCTACGCGTACCGGTGTGCCGACTGCGGCCACGCCTTCGACGTCCACCAGGCGTTCACCGACGACTCGCTGACCGTCTGCCCGGAGTGCGGCGGGAGCCTGCGCAAGCAGTACGGCTCCGTCGGCGTCACCTTCAAGGGCTCGGGCTTCTACCGCACGGACTCGCGGTCGGGCTCCGGGAAGAGCTCGAGCGCGTCCTCGACGTCCACGTCGGCGAGCAAGGACTCCTCCTCGTCGAGCACGTCGTCAAGCAGCTCGTCGTCGGGCGCGTCCTCCTCGTCGTCGAGCGCCTCCAAGGCCGCGACCTCCTGAGCTATCGGGTTCGCGGGCGACGTCGCCGCTGATCCATCGAGCGGGGACGCTGCCCCCAGGCGACCGTCGTCCACAGGGCGCACGCTTCTGACGGACCGGCGGGCGCTGGCGACCTAGCGTCGCCGCCATGCCGCTGCCCGACGCGATCCCCCGAACGTCTTCCCGACGCCGTGATGGCGATCCGCCGGGCGCGCGCGAGCGCGACGCGGCAGGGAGTCGTCGGCGTGCTCTGCGGCGGGTGCGAGCCGCCCTGTGGCGTTCGCGCTTCGTCCTCGCGGCCGTCTGCTGCGGGTTCGCCGCCACCGCCGTCCTCCAGGTGCTGCGCCCCGCGCCGCCGCCGTCCGTGGACGTCGTGGTCCCCGTGCACGACCTCCCTGCCGGAGAGCCCGTGTCGGCCGCGGACCTCACGACGGTGGCGGTAGCCGCGACGCTCGCCCCCGACGGCGCGGTGGCGGACGTCACGGAGCTCGTCGGGCGGGCTCCGGCGACGACGCTGCCTGCCGGGATCCCGCTCCGGGCAGAGCTGCTGCCCGGCGGTGGCGTCATGGCCGGGGCGCCGCGGGGCTCCGTCGTCGTGCCGGTCCGTCTCGCGGACACCGCGTCAGGGTGGCTACGCCCCGGCGACCGCGTGGATCTCGTCGTCGCGCACGAGGCCGTCGGTGTCGGGGAGGGCGGGGCACGCGCCGACCGTGCCGACGTCTACCTGGCGCGGCGGGCCCTCGTGCTCCCGCGACCGACCGGCACCCGGACCGGCACCTCGAGCGGGCTGCTCGGCGGAGGCGGCGGGACGCCCGAAGGAGCGGACGTCACGCTGGTCGCCGTGTCCGAGGACGAGGCGCCAGGGCTGTCCGCGGCCTCCGGCGACGGGAGCGTAGGCGCCGTCCTCGTCCGGTGACACGCCGCCGGGTGACGTTGCGGCGTGCGGGGCGCTGCGGCGAGAATCGGCGACCGTCAGTCGCCGCGGGAAGCCCGGCGTACCGCATCCCGGGGGGAACCAGATGAAGAGCGTGTTCGCAGGGTTCAAGGAATTCGTCATGCGCGGGAGCGTCGTCGACCTCGCCGTCGGCATCATCATCGGCAGCGCGTTCACCGCCGTCGTCACCGCGATGGTGGACTACGTCCTCAACCCGATCATCGGCGCGATCTTCGGCAGGCCCGACCTGACGAACCTCTGGGACATCACCCTGCGTGCCGCGCACGACGACATCCCGGCCTCGGTGCTCTCGGTCGGCGGCTTCCTCAACGCCGTGCTCAACTTCCTCATCATCGCGGCCGCCCTGTACTTCGCGATCGTCCTGCCCCTGAACAAGCTCGCCGAGCGCCGCGCCCGGGGCAAGGAGGAGGCGCCGCCGCCGCTGGCGCAGGACACCGTGCTGCTCCAGGAGATCCGTGACCTGCTCGCCGCGCAGGCGGGCCGCTCTCAGTTCTGACCCTGCGCTCGAACCCGGTGGCGCTCTGACCCGGTGGCCGGTGCGGCCGCAGCCCGCGGACGGGCTCAGCGGCGGCCCCAGTGCGGCGGGACGTCGCGCAGCAGCCGGTCGTCGTTGTCGTCCTTGTCGTCATTGCCCGCACGGTCGTCGGCCGTCTGGCCCATGACTGTCTCTCGCTCGGTGCCCTGACGCACCACGCGACGGCGGGGTCGCCGACGCGCGGTCGCGCCGTCCGGCATGCTCCTGTCGGCGCCGGAGGCCGTCGACGGCTCGGACGGTTCGGGGGTGTCGTTCACCCGGCCATTCTCCGCCACGGCCCGGACGCCGACGAGATCACGCCTCCGGGCGAGGTGAAGGCTCCCCGGCGTCGCCTGGCTCGTCGTCGGGTGCTACCTCGGCATCCTCGCGAACTACCTCGGCATGCTCCGGTACTACCTCGGCATCCTCGCGAACTACCTCGGCAAGGTCCGGTACTACCTCGGCACCCTCGGGTACTACCTCGGCATGCTTGGGGGCTACCTCGGCGTCGGGCTCGGGAAGGTCGACGACGTCGGGCGTGCCACCGAGGTCGGTGGGCGATTCGTCCTCGTCCGGGAGCACGGGCACGACGACCTCCCGCGGCGGGACGACGCCCCCGGCGGTACCGATCCGCTCGTCGCGGACCCGCTGCACGAGCCGCCGCACGCGGTCGGCCTCGCCGTCCGGGTCGAGGAACGCGGCGGCGGACCACACCTGGGTCACGACCCAGCCCAGCCGCTCGAGCCGCTCGGCGAGCTGCCGGTCGCGCACCCGCACGGACGGCTCCGCGACGTACGCGGCGTCGTCGGTGAGCACCGCGACGAGCAGCTCCCCGGGCAGGTCCGGGTGTCCCACGACCAGCGGGATCCGGTCGCCGTCCGCGGCGCCGTAGTCGGTCTCGACGAGGTAGCCCAGCTTCCAGAGCCGCTCACCCAGGTCGACCAGGAGACGGTCCGGGGCGCGTCCGACGTCGACACCGTTGCCGAGCCGCACCTGGTCGGCGACACCCGACCGACGCTCGGCCAGCTCCAGGGTCTCGACCAGCAGCCGAGGGCCGGCGCCGCGCAGCCGCTCCGGGTCGAGGGCGTCGGACCGGAAGCAGGACACGACGTGCAGCCGCTTGCGGGTGGCGCCGAGCGCGCCGACCAGCATGGCCTCTCCCCCGGCCTCGCCCAGCACGCCGAACCGGTGCAGCACGCGGCCGTGCGGCGTGCGGCCGAAGCCGACGGAGAGCAGCACGGTGTCCCGCGACAGCCCCGCGACGCCGGTGATGTCGGCGACCACGACCGGCTCGGGCCGCGAGCCCGAGAAGAACGGCGCCAGGGCGGGGTTGGTCCGGACCTCGGCGAGCAGCGCCTCGCGGATGCGATCGGCGTGCGTGGCCGTCACCGTGACGACCGCGAACGTCTCCTCCGGGCGGGTCAGCGCGTGCTCGATGGCGATCTCGACCACGCGGTCCACCTCGGCCTGCGTGCTCTCGACGCTGCCCGAGACCGGGTCGGGCATGCCGGTCCCGTCTACCACGTCGAGGTGCACCAGCGCCTCCGCCCGCGGGAGGGGGGCCGGACGCAGCAGGCCCTCGTAGCCGTGGGCGGCGAGCAGCCGGGTCAGCTCCGGGTCGCGGCTGTTCTCGTGCGGCTGCAGGGTGACCGTCGGCAGCAGCGCGGACAGCTCGTGCACGCTGGTCCCGGACGCCGAGCGCGGGTCCCCGACCACCACGATCTGCCGCCCGCGCGCGATGGCAGGCACCACCACCTCGGTCGGCACGTGCTGCACGGCGTCGAGGATGACGACGTCGGCCGTGCGGTGCTCGGGCAGCAGGTGCGGCACCAGCGTGGGGGTGGCGACCAGGGCGGGCCGCAGCCGGCGCAGCACGTCGCCGTGCCGCTCCGCGACGTCACGCAGCGTCGTCATCCGGCCCTCGATGAGCTCGGTGAACAGGGCCTCCGCCGAGTCCCGGTCCTCCCGCATCGCGGCGCCCAGATGTGCTCGCGCGGCGACGCGCACCGGCTGGGACAGGGCTGCGAGGTGCGCGCGGTCCAGGTCGCGGAAGCGGCGGGCGAGCGCGTCGAGGCCGACGCCGTCCTGCCCGGCGAGCACCGGGTCGGCGTTCAGCAGCTGCTCGAACACGGACGACCACCACGCGAGCTCGAGCTCCGCCCCGACGAGGTCGCCCGGCACCCGCCGGTCGGCCAGGTCGTCGACCAGGTCGCCGACACCGGCCGTCCGCGCCTGGCGCAGCAGGCTGGTGCGCTCGGGCAGCACCGCCAGGGAGTCCGCGGCGCCGGCCAGGCGCTGCAGCCGCTCCGCGAGCCCGTCGAGGTCGAGGTCCAGCAGGTGGCCGCCGAGGGTGGTGGGGGCCAGCACCGGCTCGAGCGCCTCGAGGTCGATGCGGACGGCCTCGTACGTGTCCTCGATCGACGCGAGCCCCTCGGGGAGGGTGGGCCAGCCGCCGCGCTGGGCGTGCTCGGCCCAGACGTCGCGCTGCTCCTGCACCTGCACGAGCGCGGCGTGGAGGTCCGGCACCCGAACGCCCGGACGCACCATGTCCTTGGCGCGCTTGCGCAGCCGCCGCCGCGCGAACAGGCCCATCTCGATGCCGTGCTCGGCCCGCCACCGCCGCGACGCCGTCGCCTGGACCAGGTCGGCGGCGGTGCGCTCGAAGACCATCGGGTGGAACAGGTCGAGCGTGCTGCGCATGCCGCCGAGCATGGTGAGCTGGGCGCCCCAGCCGCGCACCGTCGTCGGCGTCGTCAGGCCCGTGACCTCGCCCGTGTACGCGAGCTGGCGGCGCAGCTGCGGCAGCGTGACGTCGCGCAGCCGCTCTACCCGCACCAGCGCCTGCCGCGCGTCGTCGTCGGTGAGCAGGTGCGCCCCGTACCAGGGGGTGGACGACGGTCGCAGCGTGAACGCGCCGAGGGTCGCGGCCCGCTCCAGCCCGGCCGCGATCTCGCGCCGGCGTTCCGGCGTCAGCGCGAGCACCGACTCGGACGCGAGCCGCACGGTGGTCGACGGCGCCGGGCGCTCCGAGGTGAGCCGGGCCAGCGCCTGGAGGGCGTCGTAGGCGGACACCTGCCACGGGGAGCGCGGCTGGTGCAGCGCCTCGATGTAGCCGGTGAGCTGCGCGCGGGTCCCGATCAGGGCGTCGCGCACGCGCGCCGCGCCGTCGACGTCCACGTGCTCGGGCTCGCTCGCCATCGCGGACAGCAGGCGCCGGGTGACGTCCTCGCGCCACGTCGGGTGCGGGGGGACGTCGAGCAGCAGGCTCTCCAGCCCCAGCGCGTCCAGCCGCAGCGCGAGCCGGTCGGCCGCGCGGCGGTGCCCGGTCACGTAGAGCACGGAGCGGCCCGCGGCCGTCGCCTCGCCGACGACGGCGGCGAGCGTGCCGGCGACGTCGGACCCGACGGGCGCGTCGACGAACAGGTGGCCGCCCGTGGCGAGCGCGTCGAGCACGGAGCGCTGCTGCGGGTCGAGGTCGCCCACACCACGCTCGCGCGTCGGGTCGGCGTCGCCCCGGCGCAGGGCGGGCAGCTCCAGCGCGGCGAGCCGCTGCGCGGCGTCGTCCACGCCGGCGAGCGCCGCCACCACCTCGTGCCGGTGCAGCGAGGGCGAGAGCTGGTCGAGGTCGTCGACGAGCGCCTGGCCCGGGTGCACGAACGTCCCCACCAGCACCCGGCGGTCGAGCTGGAAGTCGTCGAGCACCGCCTCGCCGAGGGCTGCCACGCGGGCCAGCACGTCGGTCGGGTCGAAGCCCGCCAGGGTGAAGGTGGCGCGCGCGAGCGCCGCCGGGTCCAGGAGCGCCCCGTGGGCCCGCAGCGTGCGGGCCACGACGGGGTTGATCTCGACCGTGGGCTCCAGCGTGAGGTCGTAGTCCGCCCCGCCGTCGCCGCGCGGCGTCAGCGTGACGGGCCGCAGCACGACGGGCGCGTGGACCACCCGGCCGGCGGGCGGAGCGTCGTCGGGGTCCGAGGGCGTGGCGCGCGGCGCGGCGGACCGGTCCCTCGACGCCATGGACACGACGGGGATCGACGTCGTGAGCGCGGGGGCCTCGCCGGTGTCGGCGTCCGACCCGGTCGCGTCCTCCGGCGCCACGAAGCCGTCGTCGGCGTCGTCCGCCGCGGCGGCTCCGGCGTCGCCGAGGTCCTCCAGCACGAGCTCGTCGAACGCGTCGTCCTCGTCCGGTGCGGGGACGCCGGGCGCCGTCCTGCCGGCGGAGGCGACCCGGGCGAGCGCGGCGACGTCGTGCCGCTGCGGCCCGCCGCCGCCGAACGGGACCTCGGGCTGGTCCTCGTGCTCCACCCAGGTCGCGACGCCGATGGCGAGGTAGGTGGGCGCGACGCCGTAGCGCGAGGCGTGCTCCGCGGCACGGGCCGCGACGGCCCGGGCACGCCGACGGGCGGCGGGGAGCGCCTCGCCCTCGCGCACCAGGTTCGACAGCCGCGTCGGGCGTCCGGCGAAGAGACCCGCGACGCCGTTGGGGTGCGCCTTCGAGAGGTCGACGATCGCCTCGCCCAGGAGGCCGACGTCCGACAGCGACGAACCGCCGACCATGTCGACCAGCGAGGCGCGCCACCGGCGCGTCGCGGTCTCGACGGCCGCTGCCGCCGCGGACGACGCGCTCTCCGCCGAGCGCCGTCCGTGCGGTGCGGCGTCGGCCGGCCGGTCGTCCTGGTGGTCGCGGCCGCCGGGCGCGGTGTCGGGGGCTTCCCCCGCCGGGGCCGTCGGCCGGCCCTCGTCCGGGCCGGTCCGCGGGGACGTGGCCGGCGCGGCAGCGGCCCCGGCAGAGGGGTCGACCGCGGTCGTGGCGGTGGATCGTCGGGCGGCTCTCACGCCAGCACGGTAGAACGGCGGGCCCCTCGCGCGGGCTCGGCGCGCCGAGGAACCGTGGGAGCAGGAGGGCGGGCCGGCAGGCGGTGCGGGCGGCCAGGCCGCGGCCCGACGGCGGGAGATCGCGTAGACGCCCCCTCGGCGGGGGGTCCGAAGGGGCGTCGGGCCGGGCTCGGCCCGGCAAGGGACAGCGCGCACCGCGCAGGGGGCGGGCGATGCGCGCTGTCACCGAGAGTGTGCCGGTCGGCTGGGGCGACGTCAATAAGCGAGGAGGGGGAATCTGGCAACTCATGTGAGGAAGTTCTGAGGGCTGACCCCTGCCTGGGGCACCTAGGCTGGGCGCCCGTGAGAAAGATGGTCGAGGCGGTGGCCCCCGCGCGCATGGGCACCGGGTTCCGGTGGCTGATGTCGGCGTCCTGGGTGAGCAACATCGGCGACGGTGTCGCTCTCGCGGCCGGGCCGCTGCTCGTGGCGTCCCAGACGTCGTCCGCGATGCTCGTCGCGCTCGCCGCGATGCTGCAGCGCCTGCCCTGGCTGATCTTCGGGCTCTGGGCCGGCGTGCTCGCCGACCGGCTCGACCGCCGCCGCCTCGTCATCGTCGCCAACCTGCTGCGCGCGGTGGTGGTGGCAGCGCTGTGCGTCGTCATCGTGACCGGTCACGTGAACATCGCCGTCGTGCTCGCCGCGATGCTGCTGATGGGCGTGGCCGAGGTGTTCGCGGACACGACCTCCCAGACGCTGCTGCCGATGCTGGTGCGGCCCGCGGACCTCGGCATCGGCAACTCGCGGCTGCAGGCCGGGTTCCTCACCGCGAACCAGCTGGTCGGGCCGCCGCTGGGCGCCGCGCTGTTCGCCGCCGGGGCCGCGTGGCCGTTCGCGGCCCAGGTGCTGACCGTGCTGCTCGCCGTGCTGCTGGTGCGCAGGGTCGTGCTCACGCCGGTCCCGCCCCCGGCCGGGGCGCGCCTGGACGACGGTCGCCGCCGGGTGCGGCACGACATCGCCGAGGGGCTGCGCTGGATCTGGACCAACCCCCCGGTCCGCACCCTCGCCCTGGTGATCCTCGTCTTCAACGTCACGTGGGCCGCGCCCTGGGGCATCCTCGTGAAGTACTCGCTCGACCACCTGCAGATGGGGCCGGTCGGGTACGGCCTGCTGACCACGGCGTCCGCGGTCGGCGGCCTCCTCGCGACGTTCACGTACGGGCGGCTGGAGCGGCGCTACTCCCTGGCCGCGCTGATGAAGGTGTGCCTGTCGCTGGAGGTGCTGTTCCATCTCGCGCTGGCGCTCACGCGGACGGGGTGGGTGGCCCTGGTGGTCCTGTTCGTCTTCGGCGCCTACGCGTTCGTGTGGGGCACGGTGTCCAACACGGTGCGGCAGCGCGCCACGCCCACGCGGTTCCAGGGGCGCGTCGGGTCCGTCTACATGATGTGCGTCTTCGGCGGCATCGTCGTGGGCAACGGGATCGGCGGCGTCCTCGCCGAGCACTGGGGCCTGACCGCACCCATGTGGTTCGGCTTCGTCGGCGCCGGCCTGACCCTCGCCCTGGTGTGGCGGCAGCTCGCGAACATCGCGCACGCCCAGGCCGACTGACGACCCCGCGAGGTAGTCCAGACCCCCGCGAGGTAGTTCGGACTTCCGCGAGGTAGTTCAAAGTCCCGCGAGGTAGGTCGGCTACTCCCCCGTCACGCCGTCGGCCAGCTCGCGCGCGATGTCGAGGTGCCCTGCGTGCCGGGCGTACTCCTGCAGCACGTGGAAGCAGATCCACAACAGGGTGGGCGGCGCGTCGTGCTTCGGGTCGTCGGCCGCGAACCGTCCGCCGACGGCGCCGCGCTCCCCGAGGTCGTGCGTCGCCAGAATCTGCCGGGTCCGCTCGCCACCCGCGTGCAGCGCCTCGACCAGCTCCTCCCGGCCGACGCCGTCGGGCACGTGCCACGGGCTCTCCGGCGCCTCGTCGGCGTTGTCACCCCAGGGGCGATCCACCTGCTCCGCGAGGAAGCCCCACACGAACCATCGGCGCTCCATGTGCACCAGGTGCGTCAGCAGCTCCAGCGGCGTCCAGCCCGACGGCAGCAGGCTGGTGCGCAGCTGCGCGTCGGTCATGCCGGCGAGCTTCCGGTCCACGACGGAGCGGTAGTAGTCGAGGTAGGCCACGAACTGCTCGGCAGAGTCGGCGGAGTCCAGGCGCGGTTCGACGTCGGAGAGCGGCATGCCGTCAGCCTAGGGCCGCATTCACCACCGGACCCGCACGACCGAGTGCGCCTGGGCAGACTCGAACTGCCGACACCCGCTTTAGGAGAGCGGTGCTCTATCCACTGAGCTACAGGCGCGCGCGTCACCGCGGGGGCGACGCGTGCCGCCACGGTGATCGACCGCGGCCGCCCACAGCCTAGCGTCCCGTCACACCGGTCTGCCCGGATCCCTCGGCTGGTGCCGGCAGGGAGTCCCCCGGATACTTCCGACGTACCGATCAACCTCACGCTGCAGCGGGTGGACGACGACCTTGCTCAGGGTCGGGTCCTCCCGGCGATCCAACGTCTGCGCAGCCTCGTACGCACCTACCCGCACCGGCTCGATGTCCGGTCGCTGCTGGCGGACGTCTACCGGTCCCAGGGCGAGCTCGTGCAGGCCGGGCGCTGGTCGTTCGTCGCCGAGGACGCGGACCCCGTAGAGCTCGCCGCGTTCGAGCGTGCCTTCCGGTCCGCGAGGGGCCGCCTCGCCGCGGTCGCATGGCCGGGCGACGACGACACGCTCGGACCCGTTGCCGCAGCTCGCCTGGCCGCACTGCGGGCGGCGGCCCAGGACGCGGGGGACGACGGTCGGACCGGCGACTTCGAAAAGCCCGACGTCGGCGCCCGGGTCGGGTGCGCCGTGGCCGTCGCGGTCGGCGCGCTCGTCCTGCTCAGCCTCGCCACGTGCGTCGTCCTGGGCGTCCGAGTGATCGTCGGTTGGTTCTAGCGGTCAGACCCACCCGGCCGGGTCGGCGACCACCGACCGCAGCACCTCGCGCGCGCCGCCGGTGAGCGCGGCGTGCGGACCGGCGGCGGCGGGGCGCACGTCGACGGGCGCGAACGGCGCGGCGAGCGCGCGCTCCTCGACGACGCCGGCGACGACGTGGCCGACCCACCCGAACAGCTCGGCGTACGCGCCGCCGAGGACGATCGTGGAGACGTCGACGAGGTTGACGAACGTGGCGAGCGCGGAGCCGAGGGCGCGGCCGGCGCGCTGCACGGCGGCCAGGGCGCCGTCGTCGCCGGCGCGCAGCAGGTCGACGATCGCCTGGACGGGGGCGGAGTCGGGCAGCCCGGCGCCGCGCAGCAGCACCTCCTTGCCGGCGTACTGCTCCAGGCAGCCGGTGGCGCCGCAGGAGCACCGCGGGCCGGCGGGGTCGACGACGACGTGCCCGATCTCGCCGTTCCAGCCGCGCTCGCCGAGGAAGAGCTGCCGGTCGACGACGATGCCCGCGCCCACGCCGACGTCACCGGAGACGTAGAGGAACGACGGCGGCACCTCGCCGGCGAGCTCGGCCAGCGCGGCGAGCTTGGCCTCGTTCGCCACCTCGACGTCCAGCGTGGCGCCGTCCCCGGATTGCAGGTCCAGCGCGGGGACGGGCTCGACCGACGACCAGCCCAGGTTGGGCGCGACCTCCAGCCGCGCGGCACGCGCGTCCACGAGGCCGGGCAGCGCGAGCCGCGCCCCGGCGACGCGCATGCCGGCGGCCTCGACCTCGGCCACGACGTCGACGGCGAGCGCGCGCAGGCGCCCCAGCACCTCCACCGGGTCGGAGTCGTGCAGGGAGCCGGTGACGACGCGCTCGGCGACGACGTCACCCACGAGGTCGAGCGCGCGCACGCCGAGGTAGTCGACGTTCACCTCCAGCCCGAGCCCGACGACGGTCCGGGCGGCCGGCACGAGCGGCACGGCCGGTCGGCCGGCGCGCTGCGCGACGACGGGCGGGAGCTCGGCGACCAGCCCGCCGGCCACGAGCCGGTCCACGAGGGTCGAGACCGTGGCCCGCGTGAGGCCGGTGGCGGCCGCGACGTCCGCGCGCGACGGCGGTGAACCTGCACCGAAGACGGCCCCGGCGACGAGCCGCAGGTTGCGCTCCCGCAGGGTGTGCTGACGCGATGCGGCGCCGTCGTCGGGCACGCGGGGAGCCCGCTCGGGCGTCGTCGTCGAGGGGGCTGGCACGTGTTGACTCTAGCTCAGCGACGCGCAATAGTTCAGCCGTACAACAAAACGCCGCGCGGACGCGGCGGCGCTGCACCGGACGCCGTCCCCGGCAGCCTTCGACACACGACTCGACGAGGAGAACCCCGTGAGCGACATCAAGTACTCGTTCGGCCTGTGGACCGTGGGCTGGCCGGCTGCCGACCCGTTCGGCACCGCCACCCGCCCCGACCTCGACCCGGCGGAGTCGATCCGCAAGCTCGCCGACCTGGGCGCCTGGGGCTTCACGTTCCACGACAACGACGCCTTCCCCTTCGGCGCCGAGGGTGCCGAGCGCCAGAAGCACATCGACGCCGTGAAGAACGCCGCCGAGGAGACCGGTCTCGTCTGCGAGATGGTCACCACCAACACCTTCACGCACCCCATCTTCAAGGACGGCGCGTTCACCTCGAACAACCGCGCGGTCCGCCGCTACGGCCTGCGCAAGGTGCTCACCAACGTCGACCTCGCCGCCGAGATGGGCGCCTCGACGTTCGTCATGTGGGGCGGCCGCGAGGGCACGGAGTACGACAACTCCAAGGACCTGCACGCCGCGCACGCCCGCTACGCGGAGGGCATCGACACCGTCGCCGCCTACATCAAGGAGAAGGGCTACGACCTGCGCATCGCGCTGGAGCCCAAGCCCAACGAGCCCCGTGGCGACATCTTCCTGCCGAGCATCGGGCACGCGATCGCCCTCATCGGCACGCTCGAGCACGGCGACATCGTGGGCCTCAACCCGGAGACGGGCCACGAGCAGATGGCGGGCCTCAACTACACGCACGGTCTCGCGCTGGCGCTGTACGCGGGCAAGCTGTTCCACATCGACCTCAACGGCCAGCACGGCCCGAAGTACGACCAGGACCTGGTCTTCGGGCACGGCGACCTGCTGAGCGCCTTCTTCACGGTGGACCTGCTCGAGAACGGCTTCCCGAACGGCGGGCCGCGCTACGAGGGCCCGCGCCACTTCGACTACAAGCCCAGCCGCACCGAGTACCTCGACGGTGTGTGGGAGTCGGCCAAGGCGAACATGGAGACGTACGACATGCTCGCGGCCAAGGCCAAGGCCTACCGCGAGGACGCCGAGGTGCAGCAGGCCTTCGAGCACGCGGGCATCTTCGAGCTGGGCGAGTCGACCCTGGCCGAGGGCGAGTCGTTCGACGCCTTCCTCGCCGACCGCTCCTCCTACGAGGACCTCGACGTCGACGCCGTCGCCGAGCGCGACTACGGCCTGGTGCGCCTGCACCAGCTCGCGCTCAAGCACCTCATCGGCTGATCAACCCACCCACCCGGTGTTGTGAGCGGGCGTTTGGCCCCGTCTCGGTCACGAGA